>JAVWDK010000091.1:0-1811 GCA_036642175.1 Bacilli bacterium | reverse complement strand
ATTGCAATACTGACTTCAATTATCGGTACAACAGTGGCTTATTTTACAGCTTATGCGGTAGCGCGAATAAGTAATAAATTTGCAAAAATATTTCATATTATTTCAATGATTTCCTTAGCAATCCCAGGTATTGTATTAGGTTTATCATACATAATGGTATTTAAAGGAACATTTATATATGGAACAATTATAATACTTGTTTTGGTTAATATAGTTCATTTTTTTGCATCACCATATTTAATGGCGTACAATGCTCTTTGTAAATTAAATCCTAATTATGAAATAGTTGGGTTAACTTGTGGAATTAAAAAATCAAAAATAATTACTAATGTTATTATTCCAAACACAATTTCTACAATTATTGAAATGCTAGGCTATTTCTTTGTTAATGCAATGATTACAATATCTGCGGTGGCATTTTTGTTTAATTCTGAAACGATGCCCGTATCATTGCTGATAAATCAATTTGATAGCCAAATGATGTATGAGGCAGCGGCGGTTGTTTCAACAGTTATTTTATTTGTAAATTGTATTATAAAAGGTATAATTTATTTGATAAAAAGATATATAAAATTTTAGGAGGAAAAAATGACACAAAATCAATTTGAATTATTAACATATATTGAACTAAATCAAGGAAAGAAGATATCACAACGCGAAATGTCAAATGAAATAAATTTATCATTAGGGACGGTCAATAAAATTTTTTCGGAGTTTATAGAAAAAAAATACATTGATGTGGATAATTTTAAAAATATTAATGTGACAGCTATTGGATATAAATCGTTAGAGCCTTATAAAGTTAAAAAGGTTATTTATTTAGCAGCGGGATTTGGTTCGCGGATGGTTCCAATTACTTTAAATACACCAAAAGGATTAGTAATGGTTCATGGAAAAAAAATAATTGAAACAACTTTAGATGCAGTTATTGCAGCAGGAATAACAAATATTACTATAGTTAGAGGATATTTATCGGAGCAATTTGATATTTTGTTAAAAAAATATCCGACAATTAAATTTATTGAAAACGAAACATTTAATCAAGCAAATAATATTGCTTCAGCTTATATGTGCAGGGAATTATTGGAAAACGCTTACGTTATTGAGTCTGATTTGATTTTGTACAATAAACATTTGATTAGGAAATATGAATATTCGACTAATTATTTAGGAAAGTATGTTAAAAGCACTGAAGATTGGTGTTTTGAAGTTAAAAACGGTATAATAAAAAAAATGAAAATAGGAGGAGAGAATTGTTACCACATGTATGGGATTTCATATTGGGATCGAGAATCGGCTAAACAGATGGAAAAAGATATTGCCTACGTTTATAATACGTTGGGTGGAAAAGAAAAATATTGGGATCAGGTATCGTTAGACATTTGCAAAAATAATTATAGTATTATGGTTAGGGAGTGTAAAGAAGGTGATATTATAGAAATTGATACGTTTAATGAATTAAAAGAAGTAGATCCAATTTATAAAATATAAAATAAAAGGAGAATTTATGAAAAAGTTAATATTCTTATTAATTGCTTGCTTAACAATTACAGGATGTAAAAATGATAAAAAATTAGAAAAGGTAGTCATATATTCCAGCATGGAAGAATTTAGAAATGCGGAATTAAGTAAACAAATAAAACAACAATTTCCTAAAATAAATGTAAATATTCAACAATTGACTACTGGAAATAACGCGGCAAAATTAAAGGCTGAGGGGTTAGATACTAAAGCAGATATAGTTTTAGGATTGGAAAAAGCTTATATGGAATCATTATCAGATAACTTTGCTTCATTAAAAGATTATGATG
>JAVWDK010000090.1:0-2442 GCA_036642175.1 Bacilli bacterium | reverse complement strand
AATAATGGAATATTATAATTTTCAATATGAAAATTATTTACTAAACTTTCTCTTAGTGGAGACATATGAAATGAAGATCCATGATCAGCTGTTATGATCAATGTAGTCTCTTCAAAACACTTTTTATTCTTAAGCTTTCTAAATAGTCTTTCCAATACCAAATCTGTATAGCCCAATGACAAGTCATAACTTAAAAGTCCTTTATAATTATTAGGAGTAGATGTCAAAATTGCGTTGCATCTATCTATTTCTTCTTGCAAATCATCTTCATTCTTACTTTCATAAGAAAAAAAAGTATTTGGATGGTGCATATCTTCAACATGTAAGTACATAAATTGTTTTGAATCATCATCATTCAAAACATTATCTATCATATAATTCATTTGATAATCGAACGAAGGCATATATTTTGTAAAGTCATTAATATTATTATATCCATAAATTTTTTTACAGCTATTTATCAAGAAATAACTGTTATATAAATAATTATATGAACTCTTATAATTTAGATGCAGTAGTTTTGAGTATTTAATTGACTTATTAATTATATTTAATTTAGTTTGCTTTTTATTTAACAATTTAATTGTTTTTATATTCTTTTTATAAATTACATTATCTATTGTTTTTTTATTTAAGAAGTCGTCATTATGAATTTCGTCAAGTGAAAATAGTATATGATTCGAATTTTCTTTTAATAAATTGATAATATAGTTATCCTTACTTGATTCATACTTATCTTTTTCATTTAATATAATCCGTATGTTTTTTTCAAAATTAAAATTCTGTGTTTGTTTCTTAATCATATCGTGCCGTTCATCTAATCCCTTATCAAGAAATAATTCATAAGAGTAAAATATTAATTCTACCAGTTCCATTAGATCAACCAGTTCTTGTCTCGTTAAATCTCTAACTTTAATAATTTCTGAATATAATTCAAATCTTCTATTCCAAAAAGTCGAAAAGTGCATTGAGCTTGTAAAATAAAAATGATCCATCTTTGAAATTATACTATTTGAGTACATATCATCCGCCATGAAAGAGGCATTAATTTGATATCCAGCGTCCTTAAAATATTCAAAAACATTCGATTTTTCATTACCTAATCTTAGAAAATAGCCATTATTTTCTAACGTGTTTTTCCCAGTAAGTAAGCTTTTGATTCCAGCTTCTGTATATGGCCCTTCTGAAAATAAATTGTTAGCATATAAACATTTGTTTTTAAAATTATATAAAAACGGCATCAATCTTGAAAAATTATTCGCTTTTTTTATATAATTGTAGTCAAATGAATCTATTGTCAACCAAATAATTTTTTGACTTTTCATTAAAAATACATCCTTCCCGTTTGTTAAAAACATCAAAATTATATACATACCAAAAACATATCTATTATGAATAAATATTATAACTCAAAAAGAAAAGACAAACTTTTTAAGAAACTTTGCGTATTATCTATAAAAAAATACAAATAAAAATATTCAAGTTATAATAGTACAATTTCTTTATATACTGGATTTAAATAAATAAGAGTAAAAAGCAAAAAATATTTATTTTTAATTTATATATCATCATAAATACTTAACATTGTTTTTAAGTTAATCTCTTTACTATGGGTAATCTTAGCATGGTTCTTTGAATTTTCTGAAAACCATAATGCTAAAGCATCCTCGCTAAAAACCTTGCAGATATAATATGCCAAAGTATAAAATTCATTAAATGGATAGATAAATCCTTCTTTCCCATGCGTCAGCATATTTTTTACTCCACCAACATCTGATGATATTGTTGGCACACCAAGTAGCATTGCTTCACCAACTGAGTTAGGTGAATTCTCGATGGAAGATGCAGAAACAAAAATATTTGATAATAAGTAACGTTCACACATTTGCTGCTCATTCAAATTTCCTAAGAATATAACAGCGTCCTCCAAATGATACTTTACAATCAACTTACCAATATACTTTTCATAATACGTTTTCTTTAGCTTATCTAATCCTGATAACTTTAATGGATTTTTTCCTGTTGTATAAATTTTTGTATTTGGAAACCGCTTTAAAACATAAGGCATCGCCTCTAACACGCAATGAAAACCTTTTATTGGATAAGAGCATTGACTAATAAATATAGAATGCTTTTCACAACCTGATAAACTCCAAGTATGTTTATAAAATTCATCACGTAGTGTTTCGTTACAAAAATGATATTTGGCATTAATATTAATTTTCTCAATACATGCTCTATCCCAATCCGTTCTACCAATTACATGCTTTGTCTGTTCAAGTGCTTTAATTTCAAATTCACCACGAATTTTAAATTTGTTAGCTTGACCTTTTATATTATCATGCCTTACAAAATCACGAAAAGAATAAGAATTTATAATTTTATTAGGAAGTGAAGCATAATAATGGTTAGAATATACAGACACTAGCCCCTGTATATTAA
>JAVWDK010000089.1:0-2839 GCA_036642175.1 Bacilli bacterium | reverse complement strand
TTTAATTCATTATAGCTAAAAATCATAATTTATACAAGAATTATTCTTGACATTCGATTAATTAATATGATAATATACTCTTACTTGAAAGAGGTTGCAATTTTTAATAGTAATAATTTATGTATTCAGATTTTTAAATTATGAAAGGAAACATTGCCGAAGTTAAGTTGAGTAATCTGATATCTCTTCTTAATTGGGGGACTATATAAGATGTAGTTCACTGTCGTATAACAAAAATACGGAGTGCTTATCGAGACTTTTGGTAAAACCATGGTTTTTTGTACTTTTCGAGTTTAAAAAGCCATGTTTTTTTATGGTATAAAGGATGATTAATATGAATTTTTTTGAACAATGTAAAAATAGATATAGTATTTTTGATGATCATTGTAAGAAAGTTACTGATTTAGTAAAAGAAGACGTTAAATTTGTTACATTACAATGTGATGAATCTTTTTCATCTCCTCAACAAATAGTAGATATCTTAATGAAAATTAGTGATTTTTATAATGAAAATTGGTTAGGTAATGCTGATTATATTCATATACCTACATTTAAACAAGTTTATGAAAATTATTTAAAATATCCTATAATACTTGCATATAGAGAAATATTAGATGAAATAGAAATACTTGGTGTTACAACTATTAAAAGATTTAATAATAATAAAAATATTAATCCTTATTGCCCTATTTCTGGAAATATGTTCTTTGAAGTTACTGGAATTATTGCTAAAAAAGAAAGCGATATAAAAGGAATTGGCAAAAGACTTTATGAAATTGCTATAGAAGCATCTAAAGATTATAAAACCATATTTCCATCATTAGAATTAATAGTAGTAGCCGATTGTCGTAATTTTATGAGTGTTTCCGCAGCTGGTAAAGGAGCTGCATATGTTAGAAATATTTATGAAACTAATACTTTTGCTAAAATGATTGGTTATTATACTGTTGAAGATACTAATCATGAATTAGTTGAAGCTCCCACTTTTGTTATAAAGTATGATTTAACACCATCAAAATTAATAGAAGGAAATCCTATTATATTTGATTATAATATAGAAGATGAATTATTTAATGGGTTATTAAACACAATTAATGATAATCTAAAGCCTTTTTTTATAAAAGAACCTACTACAAATATTGATTTTTCAGCAGGAATTGTAAAATTTTATGAACTAAATGATAAAAATTTAAATATTGAAGATGTTATTTTATTACCGAATGGAACTGATAAAAATAATGATCGTACACCTTGGGTTAGAAAAAGAGTTAAAAGGGAAATGAAATTATGTATCGAACAATAGAAATTTTTAGAGAAATATCTAATATTTATAGAGAGTCTGGAAAAGAAAATGAGATTGCAAATTATTTAATTAATTTTGCTAAAAAAAATAATTTAGAATTTATTAAGGATAACTATAATAATGTATTAATAAAAAAATACGTTAATAGTAAAAATACCATTATTTTACAGGCACATACTGATATGGTTTGTGTTAAAACTGATGAAAGTTTTGATTTTTCAAAAGATAAAATTAATGTTATTTCAGATAAAGGCTATATTCGTGCTATAAATTCAAGTTTAGGTGCTGATAATGGAATTGGTGTAGCTCAAATTTTAAATGTTTTAGAAAGCAATGTAAATGTAAATATTGAGGCTTTATTTACTTCTGAAGAAGAAACCACTATGAATGGAGCTTTAAATTTTGACACTAACCTACTAAAAGGCAAATATTTATTAAATTTAGATGGTTTTAATGAAAATACTATTATTAAAGAGTCAGCTTGCTTTTATGATTTATCTTTACAAAAAGAAAATTATTTATATGATTCAACTATAAATAAAAACAAATATATTATTTCTTTATCTGGTTTATTAGGGGGTCATTCAGGATTTGATATAAATAAAAACAAAGGAAATTCACTAATGATTTTAGCTAAATTTTTAATGAATATAAAAGATATTAAATTAATTAAATTTAATGGCGGTGAAAAAATAAATGTAATACCAAGTAATGCCACTTGTGAATTTTCAAGTATACTTGATATTAATGAAATAAATAATTATGTTAATGATTATTTAATGCTTTTAAAAAAGAAATATAAAGATATTAAAATTGATATAATTAAAAAAGAAAATAATAATATATCATTAACTAATGATGAATCCTTATTGTTTTTAAAGTTTATAAGTAATTTTCCTAGTAAAGTATTTAATAAAATAAATAACAAACAAGTTACTACATCTGTTAATTTAAGTATTGTTTCATTACATAAAATTTTATTTAGTATGAGAAGTTCAAGAAAAGAAGAAGAAAATGAATGTTTAACTTTTTTAAAAAAATATGTTAAAAGTTATAATTGGAATTTTTTTATTGATGGATATCAACCTGGTTTTTATAGTGATGATAATATTTATTTAATAAAAAATTTAATTAATAGCTGTCCATTTAAAGATAAACCTAAACTCAAATCTGTACATATTGCAGTTGAAGTAGGAATTTTCAAAGAAAAAATGAATGATTTAGAAATTGCAATAATTTCACCAAATATAAAAGATGCACATACTATAAATGAAAAAGTTAATATCAACTCCATTAAGAAAACAGATAAGTGGATTAAAAACTTTTTAGATAATTTTAACTAAAAAAAGTCTTATGACTTTTTTTTAATTAAACATATATATTATTAATCCATATACTATTATTAGGTGATATATATGAGACCTTGTAGAAACTGGAATGGTTTTAGAATAATTATGTTATTTTTACTAGGAATATTAATTTTTTATCAAGCTTTAATTACATTTATATTTCCATTTAGATGTAATGTGTTTTTTT
>JAVWDK010000088.1:0-2941 GCA_036642175.1 Bacilli bacterium | reverse complement strand
ATGATGTTACTAAACCTTTTGAATGTGTGGGAAGCAGGGATGAAATAAATTATGCTCTTTACTTAGATATAAAAAAAGGTCAAAAATTACCTTATTTATTAAATTATTATAAAGAAAACTATTATGATGAAAAAAGGAAGTATCATTTAGATGACTATTTTAATTTAGAAAACTTCGTACCATCTAAATTTATAGAGCTTTTGGAGAATGAAAATGAAAAATAACATATATGAATTTTTAAATAATAAAAAAATATTAATATTAGGATTTGGCAGAGAAGGAAAGTCTACTTATCATTTTTTAAGAAATTATTTTAAAGATGTAGTAATTGGAATTGCAGATAAAAATGATATTGAAAATAAAGCGGATTTAGTAAACGTTAACTATTATATTGGTGATAACTATTTAGATAGTATTAAAGAATATGATGTTGTAATAAAAGCTCCAGGAGTTATTATTCTTGATTATGTGAATAATGAGGATAAAAAGAAGATTACTTCTCAAACTGACTTGTTTTTAAAATTTTGTCAAAATACTGTAATTGGTATTACAGGAACTAAGGGTAAGAGTACTACGTCATCTTTAGTTTATCATGTTTTAAAAGACTCTGATTATGATGCTTTATTAGTTGGTAACATTGGTGTTCCTAGTTTTGATAAGATTGATGAGATAAATGAAAACACGATTATTGTATATGAATTATCGTGTCATCAGTTAGAATTTGTAAAAAGCAGTCCTAACATAGCTATAATTTTAAATTTATTTGAAGAACATTTAGATCATTATCTTGATTTAAACCATTATCTTGATGCTAAGAAGAATGTTTTTAAATACCAAAGTAATGATGATTATTTTTTGTATGTTGAAAAAATTCAGCATCTAAGTAATGATGAATTAAAAAAAATAAAAGCTAAAGTAGTTAAAGTAACAATGGATGAGAAAAAAAATTATAATATAAAAACAAATCTTATTGGAGAACATAATGTTTTAAACATTTTAGTATGCATTAACGTTGCTAAAATTTTAAAAATGGATATTGCTAAAGTTTTAACTTCTATAAGTACGTTTATTCCTTTAAAACACCGTCTAGAATACGTTGGAAAGAATCATGGCATTAACTTTTATAATGATTCAATTGCAACAGCTAGCGAGGCTGTTATTAGTGCCATTAGAAGTTTTAATAAGGTAGATACAATTATAATAGGTGGTATGGAAAGAAATTTACATTATGAAAACCTAGTTAATTTTATTGAAAACAGTTCTATTGACAACGTTATTTTACTTCCTAATACAAATTTAAGAATAAAAAACATTTTTGATAGTATAAATTCAAAAAAGAAATTATACGTTGTAAAAGACATGGATGAGGCGGTTAAAATAGCTAAAGAGGTAACCCCTAAAGAAGGTGTATGCCTTCTTTCTCCAGCAGCAGCAAGTTATGGGTTTTATAAGAATTTTGAAGAGCGTGGGGACCATTTTAGAATGCTTGTAATAAAAGATAGAGATAAGGAGTGATGCTTTTGAAAAGAGCTATTGTATTATCAGGTGGAGGATCTAGGGGAGCTTATCAAATAGGAGTGTGGAAAGCACTTCGTAAGTTAAATATTAATTATGACATAGTAACAGGAACTAGTATAGGGGCTTTAAATGGGGCGCTTATGACTCAAAAAGATTATTATGGTGCAATTAAATTATGGAACTTTATTAATTATAACAAGATTCTTGATACTAAAATTGACGGATCATATGATAGTCATAGAGGAAGAAGAGAAATAATTTTAAAGTTTACTAAGGGTGCTTTAGAAGGTGGTTTAAAAGTTGGTGCAATGGAAGCTACTATTGATAAGTATTTGAATGTTAATAAGTTTTTTGCCTCAGACATCGATTATGGTTTGGTTACCGTTAAGTTCCCATCTATGAAACCAACTATTATGAAAAAAAAAGATTTAACAAAAGAACTTTTAAAAGATTATTTAATTGCATCAGCAGCTTGTTTTCCAGCTTTTAAAATAAAAAATATTAATAGTGAATCTTATATTGATGGTGGTTACTATGATAACATGCCAATTAATTTAGCAATTGAAATGGGAGCAACCGAAGTTATTGCAGTTGATTTAAATTCAATTGGAAAAGAAAAAAAGGTAAGTAATCATAATGTCCCTGTTACTATTATAAGACCGAGAAACGACATTGGAAATTTTCTTATAATTGAAAAAAAATATGCAAGACGAGCAATTGAACTAGGTTATAATGATACGTTAAAAGCCTTTGAAAAACTTGATGGATATTTTTTTACTTTTAAAAAAAACCAGTTAATAAATAATTATAATAAGTATGCTAAAGATTTCTTTGATAATTTGTTTAATATAATTAATAAAAAGAAATTGAAAAGTGACTTAATTATTAAAATTATTAATAAAACGTCTTATAAAAAAATACTATCTGGTAAAAATGATGTTAGTGAATTTAATAAAGTGGTAGAAGAATCTGGAAAAATATTTGGATTAGATGATGAAGTAATATATAGTTTTAATTTCTATAATCATCTGATAAAAAAGAGATTTCAAAAGCTTAACATTCAGTCGGTTGATGATATTAAAAGCATGATTAAAAGCAAAAAAATTAAAAGCCTTTTTAATAGGAGAAACATGGTTTATTACATTTATAAGGAAATTGAAAAATCAAAAGGATCAAAATTATCAATATATAATTTAGCCATTCTTTTTCCAACCGAATTTTTATCAGCAGTTTACATAAAAACGTTATTAAGTAGGTGATAAAATGGACATAAATTGTCCTAAAAAAAGGCTTTTTTTAAAAGAAGAAAGCATAAATACTATTAATTTAAACCAAAGAAGGTATGATTATTCTTTTTCTAATGAAATAGTAAAAAATAAAATTAGTGATACTGAGTTTAATGGATGCAGTTTTAAAAAAATTG
>JAVWDK010000087.1:0-3122 GCA_036642175.1 Bacilli bacterium | reverse complement strand
TGAGCATATTCTTAACACTTTAAATATGTATTATATTAAACCAGATGAAGTTCAGCTAAATAAAAAATTAATAAAATAAAAAAAGATATTTATAAAAATCAGTTATAAACATCACTTTGACAAATAAATTGCCACATAATATAGACACAGCAAAATTGTGCACTTTACTTAGAATTTAATCTTTTTATGATTTTATTGTTTAAATAAGTACTTTTACTTAATTATAATACTTTTACTACTCATAATACATAATACAATCTCTAAAGCCGAATAAACCATTATAAATAATCCTATGGCTGAAAAAATTAAATTAGACTTTAAAATAACATAAAGACCAACAAGCATTATTACTATAGAAACAATTAAATGGCCTTTCCAAATACTACCTCTACTATCTTTAAGCTTTAAAGCGGTAATTAATCTCATTATTCCATTATATAATATAAAACCACCCATAATAATTCTCAATGTTTGTTCAATTATTGAAGTACATATAATTATTACAACTCCACAAGTCATACTAACAATTGCATATATTAAATCATTAGTTTTAGCACAATCTTTCTTTCTAGCTCCTAAATAGTTCGCTAATTTTATAAATCCAGTTAATATAAATAAACCACCAAATCCATAAGTAACAAACTTAACTAAATTTTCTGGATTAGTAAAAAGTATTGCTCCTAATATAAATAGTAAAACAGATATTACTAATGGTGTTTTTAAAAAATTTATTGTTTTTTCTTTCATAACTACCTCCACAATAATTATAGCGATTTTGCTTTAATAATTCAAGTCCAAAGTAAATATTATAAACTAATTAATTGTTATTTCATTAATACTCATTGCATATAAATCATTAAAGAAATTCAAATGTGATGTATCACTTAATCTAATAATTCCAGAAGATATAATTAAATTTGTATTATTTCTAATCAAACATCCTCTAACATCTCGTGGCAATATTTTTTTACCTGGAGATATTATTCCACAATGGCCTTTAATATTATTTGGCATTAATCCACCATGAGTGTGGCCTGCTAAAATAAGGTCTATTTTGTTAAAGCTTTTTATTTCATTATATATCTTATCTTTTAATAAATCTTTTGGAGTATGAATAAGTAAAATATTATAATTATCTTTAATACTAAATTGTTGTTCATTAAAATAGTCAACCAATAATTTGGCATCTTTTCCTTTTTTATCATAATATTCATTACTAGGATTAAAGCCAATAAAATTTATTTTGTCTAATACAATTGCTTCATTTTCTAAAATTATTACATTATCAATATTTTTAAATTTATTAACTATTTCCATATACTTGTCTTTTGAAAAATTTATTTTATGCTTCATTTCATGATTACCCAAAGTAATTAAGACTTTTCCTATTTGACTTAATTCTTTTATAAACTTTATAAATATATTATATTCTAATTTATCTTCAAGCATTTCATCAGAATCAATTAAATCACCTGTTATACAAATATATTGAGGATTTATTTTTTTTAATTCATCTACTATTATTTTAAATCTTTCTATTTTATATTTATGACTATAGTGAATATCTGAAATATGAGCAATTTTAACATTACTGATTTTATTTGATTTTAAATTGTATTTAATTGTAATTGTTTTCATAGTATCTCCATCATCTTAGAAATGATAGCATTTACTATTATTTCTTTAGTTTCTATTCTTGTTATATCTTTAGCAGTTAGCACTATTTCATAATAATGATTATTAATCTTACCATAAATACTAGTATGTATTATATTATCTTTGCCATATTTAAATACGGTACTATCCCCTTCAATATTTTTAATATTATAAGCAATAGTTCCTCCGTTACATAATTCCATTGTTGAAATAGTTCTGCTAAATTTAATTAATTTATCTACTAATTTTTGCATAAACTCCTCCTTAAGAAAAAATTATACCATATTTTTTATGTTTATTACTAATAAAGTTTTTATATTTCAAGATAAAATCACAAATTAATAAATTAACAGAGAGGATTTTTAATTCTCTTTATTTCATGTTCAAAATCTATACTTAAAATTTGTCTTATATTATTTACACTATAATTATATTCAATCTTGACTTATTTAATTATTGTCAAACAAAATTTCCTATTTCATCATTTTTATAAATTCCAATTTCGTCTTCTTCCCATATCTTTTTAAATTCTTTTAATTCCTTTGATACTTTCAGCATCATAATCACCAATTATATAGCAAAAAAAAAGACAGTATTTTTCTATACCATCTTGATTTTTATTAATTTGTAATTTTATCTTGTCCCATTGCTTTTTCTTTTTTTAGTTTATTATATTTAATAATTGCATAAATAAATAGTCCTAATACTGTAAGAGCATAAACTATTGAAAAAACGCTTCTTATTCCTTCAGGTAAAATACCACCACTACTTTTTACACCATTTTCTGTTATTGTGTAGGTGTCTTTAAGAAAAACACATATTACTAATGCCCATCCTACTAACTTATTTACTGTTAACTTACCAAGTAAATAAATATCAAAAATTGGTATCCATGCCATTGCAGTTCCTTTCCCATAAACTAGTTTGTTAAACTTATTTAAGAATATTGCAGATACAATATAAATTGCAAGAGAGACTAATAAAATTACTATTAAAAATCCTGTCAATGCTCCTAAAAAAACAGCTAAATCCTTCATATTTTTCTCCTTATTTTATCTTGATAGTGTACATAATTATCTCAACATCAACCCATTTCTTTCTTTATATTTCAATAATTTTCTATATTTTTTTATCTACCTCTTTTTAGGTGATAATTTTATATAGAAGTTTCTTTTGTTAGATATCAATAAAACATAACATATAACATTATAATATTCTTAGAATAACCATCATAGAAATGAAGTATATGTCACATTTAAAATTATATCAGTTATTATTACTTTTGTAAATAGAATTAATAATTTTTGCAGGATACGTAGATTTTTTTAATAACAACATAGCATAATAATTTTTATTAAAAACGCTTATTTTTAATAACCATTTATTTACTACTAAAATCAAAGTCTAAAGCAAATTGAAAAATAAACAACTTTTCATTGCTTTTATATAAGTTTTATACTATAATT
>JAVWDK010000086.1:0-3193 GCA_036642175.1 Bacilli bacterium | reverse complement strand
TAAGCACCAGCATTCATGTAAATAGCACCACCAATAGTTCCTGGAATTCCGGTAGCAAATTCTAAACCTGATAATCCTAAATCAGCCACTTTATAAGCAAGCTTAATTAAATTATAGCCTGCACCTACAGTAACTGTCTCATCATTTATTTCTAAGTGATTTATTTCTTCTAGTTTAACTAAAATTCCATCATAATAATCAGTAAAAATCAAATTAGAACCATTCCCAATTATTTTATGTTTAATGTCGTTTTTTTTTAAAAATCTCAACAATATAATTAATGATTCAATGCTATCTGGAAATGCAATTCCAAAAGCCTGTTCATTTAATTTATAAGTGGTATATTTTTTTAAATTAACATCATTAATAATTTTACCTATTTTTAGTTTTTTTAATTCATTTATAATATTCATACTTACTTCCCATCTACAAGAGATTTTATTTCATTATATATTAAAGTAGCGCTGCTAGAAATATACAATGCATCTAAATTAGACTTCATGGCTTTAATTTTAATTTCATCATTAATTAATTTGTCAATTGTTCTTACTAATAAATCACCTTTTAAATCTTTTTCTTCAATCATAATAGCTGCATCATTTTTTATTAAATCTAAACCATTTTTATATTGATGATTATCAGTAACATAAGGACTTGGTATTAATATTGATGGTATTTTTAAAGCAATTATTTCACTTAATGTTGTCGCTCCACATCTACTTACAACAATAGATGCTTGTTTCATTATTCTAATTTGATTATCAATATAAGGTAAAATTTTAACATTTTTAGGGAATTTATTTTTTTTTATTACTTCATAAGAATCCTTACCTGTTATAAATAATACTTCATATTCTTTATTATTAAATAAACTCATTGTTTTAATTAATACTTCATTTACCTTAGCTGATCCTAAAGATCCCATAACAATATAAACTAATTTTTTATTTATAGATAAACCAATTTCTCTTTTATCAGTTTCTTTAGTATTTATTGCAGCTTCACTACATGGATTTCCTGTGAAAATAGTTTTATTAATAGGAAATAATTCCATTGATGATTTAAAAGAGACAACTATTTTATTAACATAATTACTTAAAAATTTATTACATTTTCCAGGGATACTATTTTGTTCATGAATTATTGTTTTATAACCTAATTTATGGGCAGCATAAATAACTGGTCCTGTTACATAACCACCTACTCCAATAACTACATCTGGATTAAACTTTTTTATTGTTATTTTACATTGCTTATAGCTTTTTATAAATGAAGAAATTGTTTTAAAATTTTGAAATATTTTTTTTCGATTAAATCCATATATTTCAATTGTTTCAAAAGGAATATTATGTTTTGGTATAATATCTTTTTCCATTCTATTATGTGTTCCAATATATAAAAATTCACTTTTTGGTTCTTTTTCTTTAATTTTATTTATAATTGCTAAAGCAGGATAAATATGTCCACCTGTTCCACCAGCACTTATAATAGCTCTCATCTAATCACTTCCATTTCTATTATATCATAATTATATTCATCGGTAATTATTTTTAGACATTTACTATATAGAGTTGTAAATTAAATTATTTACAAAAAAGGAAACCGTAGCACTACGCGTTTCCTAAATGTATTAGATTAATACCTAATACATTAATACTATATGTATTAATTAGATATTTATGCCGATTTTGTATAAATATTTAAATTAGTCATTAATAAACTTTCAATACTAAGTTCATTAATTTTATCTTTCAATAAATATTTTTTTTCTTGATTATATAGATAAATACTATTTAATGAACTACAAGTTATATAATATTTTATGTTATTTACTTCTTTTATTTCTTCTTCTTTTGATTCACAAGTTATTGATTCATCAAATATATCATATTCATTAATATGCCCAAGATAAATATTTTTATTTGACATATTAGTGTAACGATTATTTATATCATTAATACTTATATTTCTTAAGTTAGAACTAAATATTTTGTTTAATTGATTAAATGAAAATACAAATTTTTTTTCTTTATAATTATAATTAATAATGGATAAATTTGTTATTAAATTAAATAATATAGATGAATCTTGTTCTAATTTTTTATAAATTATATGACTTGGTATTTCTTTATTTAAGTTTATGGTTAATTCATATGGCTCATTAGTTGTTTTTAAAGATATACTTTCTTTGTCTATTTTTAATAAATTTATTATTTTGCTTACTTTTGTATTATCACCAATATATATATTATGATAATCGTCTAGTACTTTTTCGTTAGCAGAAAATCCCCAAAACAGTAAATATGGTAATGTTAATAAAGCAATCAATAATGAAATAAAAGTATTTTTTATATAAATATTATTAATAAAATAGGTAATTAATCCTGCTAATATATTTATAAATACAATTAATATTATTAACTGTAGGTTGTTTAAAGGATAATTTATTAAGTGATTAATAAAATAGTATACACTTAATAGAATTATTGAAGAAAGTATGTTAGTAAATATATATACTAACCATACTTTTATATAGCATTTTTTTAATTTTTCTTTTATGTTTTTTTCTTTTATAATTTTAAAACCAATTAGTAATATTAAAAAAATAAGTAGTAAACTAATTGGTATAGTTATAAAAACTATGGGAGACATATATATTGCTAACCAAAGTGGATAAATCATTTATATCCCTCCTTATATTTTAGGTGTAAGAGCAAGGCGGAAGGCGATGTGGCTGTCGGCATCGCCACAATTGCCGGTGAAGCCGAACACTCCAGAGCCCGAACCGTAGTTATAGTACCCGCCGCGGACAAACCAAGGAGCACCATTATAAATAAAATTAGCCATATCTTTATTCCATGAACTGGCCCAATATTTATTATTATCATATAATCCAAATGGTCCCAATTCTCCGGTTGCATCGCCTAAAATTCTACCACTCATTCCTGCAACAGTATATTTATCATAATACTTAGCCTCAGTAGGAAATGCTGTTCCTCCTGTTAATGATGGAATTGTTTGATTTTCACAAGTTGGACATCCAAATGGTCCATTAAATCCTGAATTATAAATATTATTTCGGCCTGAGTAAGGTATTCCACTACTATTTGAAAGTACTCCCATTACATATTCCCATGCTCCACCACTCATATCATATATTCCGGTGATATTTCCTGTTGTACTAGCTAGATAT
>JAVWDK010000085.1:0-3255 GCA_036642175.1 Bacilli bacterium | reverse complement strand
ATTTGAAAAATTTTCAAAATTAATAATGAAACCACTATTGGAGGATAAACATGCTTAAAGTAGAAAACGTTACAAAATATTATGGCGATTTTAAGGCGGTTGATAATTTAAACTTTGAAGTAGCTGATGGTGAAATATTTGGTTTACTTGGCGTAAATGGAGCAGGTAAAACAACTACTTTTAGGATGATAATGAATTTATTAGAAATAAGTTCGGGTAAAATAATGTTTGACGGTAAAAAAATTGATTATGATCAAACAGATAAAATTGGATTTTTAACCGAAGAAAGAAGTTTATTAACAAAGCTTACAGTAAAAGAACAAATGCTTTTTTATGGAGCACTAAAATCACTGGATGAGAAAACGATTTTAAATAGATTAAATAATCTTTTAGAAAAGTTTGAGATTTCAGAATATATTGATAAAAAGATTAGTACCTTATCAAAGGGAAATCAGCAAAAAATCCAATTTATATCAGCATTAATTAATGAACCAAAATTATTAATATTAGATGAGCCATTTTCAGGACTTGATCCATTAAACGTTGAATTATTTAAAAAGGTAATTATAGAACAAAAAGAAAAAGGGGCATCAATAATTTTTTCTTCGCATCGAATGGATCATGTTGAGCTATTTTGTGAAAAATTAGTTATTTTGGTAAAAGGTAAAGCTGTTTTAGAAGGATATTTAAAAAACATAAAAAAAGATTATAAAGTTAAGAAGGTTATTATCGAGGGAGATGTTAGTAAAAAAGAATTATTAACAATTGATGGTGTTACTACTGTTAATGAAAACAAAGGAATTTATGAAGTGTCAATAAAGGAAGAAAAATACGCTAAAAACGTGTTTAATTATGTTAAAAAACAAAATAATATAACTAAATACTTAATTGAAGAAGCATCACTAAATGAAATATTTATTGCAAAGGTTGGTGAATCATATGGGAAATAAGTTTAAGTTTTTAACAAAATATAGTTTTATGAAAAAAATTAAAAATAAATCTTTTTTAATTGCAAATTTGATTGTAGCAATAATTGTTATTGGATTAGCTAACATTGATACTATTGTTACTTATTTTGGTGGCGATTTTGATGATAATATCAAAATAAATGTTATTGATAATACTAATAATTATAAACTTATTGAAGATAATTTAAATGATATTAAAAATTTTTTAACTGATTCTAAAGTTATCATAAAAAATGAAACAAGAACTTTAAAAAAAGCTAAAGAGGACATAAAGGGTACTAAAAAAATATTGTTGGTTATTAATAGTAGTGATGAAAATGTTTTTGATATAGAATTTATTTCGGATTCATATGTTGATACTATTACGTATCAAGCGATAACATCAGCATTAAATAATACAAAGGTATCAATTGCTATGAAAAATGCTAATATTGATCCTACGGTACTTTCAAATATTAGCAAGGAAGTAAAAGTTAAAAGGACTTTTCTTAATGAGGAAAAAACCGAAAAAGGGGAAAAATCAAGCATGATTTTAGGTGTTGCTTCCATAATTATTGTATTACCTTGTTTTATGCTTATAATATTTTTAGTACAAATGATTGGTGCAGAAGTTAACGAAGAAAAATCAACAAGAGGAATGGAAATAATAATTGGAAACGTATCACCTAAGGTGCATTTTTTCTCGAAAATTTTATCAAGCAACTTATTTGTTTTACTCCAAGGATTTTTACTTCTATGCTATGGCGGTATTGGTCTTATAATTAGAAAGATAACTACTTCTAGTGGTGTTATTGACAAAGTATCATCAAATTTTGATGTAAACGTGGTTTTAAATATTTTAAAAGATAGTGATATTATAGATAGATTAGGATACATAATACCATTAGCTTTAATATTAATTATTCTTAGTTTTTTAGCATATTCATTATTAGCTGGTATTTTAGCATCAATGACTACTAACATGGAAAATTTTCAACAGTTACAAACTCCAATTATGATTGTAAGCATAATTGGCTATTATTTAATTCTTATATCTACTGCTTTTCCTGGAGCGTTATTCATGAAAATAATGTCAGTTATTCCATTTATATCGATATCTTTAGCACCAAGCTTGCTTTTAACAGGAGAAATAGGGGTGGTTATTATGATTATTGCAATTGTTATTATTGCACTTACTGATTACCTATTATTAAAATATGGATTAAAAATATATAAAGCCGGTATTCTTAATTATTCAGAAACTGGTCTTTGGAAAAAAATGTTTAAAGCAGTAAAAGAAAAATAAATAATTGACAATATTTTATTTGTAAGGTAAGATTAAGTTAGATATTTTAAATCAATGACGAAGAATAGTAATTATTTCAACTATTTTAAGAGAACTGATGTTGGTGAAAATCAGTAATAGAAAATAATGAATCTACTTCAGAGACAAACGTAAACGTTTGCGGTAAATGCCGTTATATAAATTAAGATTACCAAAAGTAGGATGGTACCGTGCATAAGCACTCCTATATTAGGTGATTTTTTTGTTTAAAAGGAGATGTTATATGAAAAATTGTAAAATTATTGCAAGCGATGGTGAAATAGATTTATCATTACCGGTTGATGCTGATGAAAGCGAAACTTTTTATGATATATTTCTTCATAATACAAATATAAACGTTGGAAACATAAGTTATAACGATGTCTATCGAAACGTTTTTTACCAAGGAAACGTTGGATATTTTATTGTTAAACAGTATCGTGGTAATAATTATGCTTTAAAAGCTTTAAATTTACTTAAAGAAGAACTAAAGCGTTTAGGAAGAAGTGATATCTTATTAAATATTTATGAAGATAACTATCCTTCAATTAACACGGCAAAAAGATTTGGAGCTAAGCTAGTTTGTTATAGAAAAATACCTGAAAAATTTAAATTTTATTTTGATGGAATTCATGAGAAAATAGCTGTGTATGATTATAAGTTGGAAAAAGAAAGTAAAAGGAGTATAAAATGATTGATATTAAATTAATAAGAGAAAATAAAGAATTGGTCAAACAAAATATTAAGAATAAGTTTCAAGATAAGAAGTTACCACTTGTAGATGAAATATATAAAGAAGATATTGAGTATCGTAAAGTGAAAACGCAGTTAGATGAGCTTAGAAACGAAAAAAATAAAGCGAGTAGCCAAATTGGTTTATATTTGAAGGAAAAAAGCTTTGATATGGTAGAAAATGCTAAAAGTAAAGTTTCTGATATAAATAAAAAAATACCACTATTAGAAGAAAAAGAAAAAAGTTTAGAA
>JAVWDK010000084.1:1128-3592 GCA_036642175.1 Bacilli bacterium | reverse complement strand
ATTCAAATATTACTAATTTAACTTCTTCGTAACTACAATATGTCTGTAAATTTACGAGGCTGCTGAAAAAGTATACAAAGATTATTGTAAATTATATCAATAGTCTTTTTATTTTGATATAATATGTATATAAAGAAAGTGGTGAGTATATGTTGAAATTAAATAATCAATCTAAATTGAATTTCAGTAAGCATATAGAATTATATGACATATTAATTAAAAAAAATAATATGTGGAGACAATTAAACGAAATGGTAGATTTTTCGTTTGTATATGAAGAATTAAAAGATAAATATTCTTCAACAATGGGAAGGACTTGTGAAGATATTATTAGAATGTTTAAATATTTATTATTAAAATCATATTTTAAATTATCCGATAGAGGCTTAGTGGAAAGAACTGAAACAGATTTATTGTTTAAATATTTTTTAGAATATGATCCAGAAGATACAAAGTTAATTGATGCTAGTTTATTAACCGTTTTTCGCCGTGAAAGATTAAAAGATGAAGAAATCAATTTAATGGATAAATTAATAAATAAAACTGTAGAAATCGCATTAGAAAAGGGACTTATTGAAGTTAAAAACAAAATAATAGTAGATTCTACTCACACTAACGCTATATATCATCATATATCTCCAAGAGAAGAATTAATAAAGCAAGCGAAGGAACTTAGAAAGTCAATTTATAAAATGGATGAAACTATGCATGATAAAATGCCTAAGAAAAAAGAAGCATCTGGAATTCTTGAAGACCAAATAGAATATACAAAAGAATTATTAGATATTGTAAAAAAAGATTTAAGATTTACTAAATTACCAGGAATAAAAGAACAAGTTGATTATTTAGAAGAAACCATGATGGATACAGAAACTGAGTTAGAATATTCAAAGGATCAAGATGCTAAAATAGGCCATAAGACGGCTGATACATCATTTTTTGGATATAAAACTCATATTGCAATGACACCAGAAAGAATAATAACTGCAGCTAAAATAACTACCGGAGAAAAGCATGATGGAAAAGAGTTAATTGGTTTAATAGAAAAAAGTGAAAAAGCCGGAATTAAAGTTGAAGCAGTTATTGGAGATGGGGCCTATTCTGAAAAAGATAATTTAGATTATTGCAATGAATTTAATATAAAAAATGTAAGTAAATTAAGTAAAAGCGTAACACATGGAAATGGTAAAAACAAAGAAGATTTTGAATATAATAAAGATGCCGGGATGTATGTTTGCAAAGCTGGAAATATGTCTATAAAAAAAATAAAATCTGGAAGTAAGAAGAATGGCACTGATGTGGAATGCTATTATTTTGATGTAGAAAAATGTAAGCATTGCCCTTTTAAAGATGGTTGTTATAAAGAAAATTCTAAAACAAAAACATATAGTATTAAAATCAAAAATGAAACTCACATTAAACATATGGATTATATGGAAACAGAAGAATTTAAAAATTTATATCGTGAAAGATATAAGATTGAAGCTAAAAATGCTGAATTAAAAAACAATTATAATTATGGAAATGCAAATGCCTGTGGAAAAATAGGAATTACAATACAAGGGGCAACTACGCTCTTTTTAGCAAATATTAAAAGAATAATTAAATTAGAGGAAGAAAAAGTAAAAAAATAATAGCGAATATGCACATTTATCACTCTTTTTTATAAAGCAAATAAAAAAACTGATATTTAGACATAATTTTCTATTTATCAGTTTTTAATTAACTACTTTTTCAGCAGTCTCACTAAATAATTAGTCTTTTTTTATAAATCTTTATTTTGAATCTTCTTAATTAAATCATATAAAATCATAAAACCGGATATTAAAGTCGCTGGAATTTCGCCAATTAATACTGCTTGATTGTTTAAAGAGATTATAATAGTTATTATCGAAGATAAAAATATAAAATATATTAACGGTAACAAAAAGAACTCATCTACATAAAAATCTAAGGTATACATATGCAGCCAATAACTTTTTGGACTTTTTAAAATAGGAAAACGTTTATCCGATATACCTATTATATTCAATATTACAACTGGTGTCTTTAAAACCTGATAATATGTATTAATTTGAAAATTATATTCTTCTAAAACTGTAAAAGTGATTGGTAATTGATAACGCCATTTCTTCCCTTTTTTATCAATAAAATTTAAATAAGTAATTGTATCAATATAACTTTTATCCATTAGAAACATTGTTACTTCTTTGGGTTTTGCAATTAAGTAAATAATAATCTTTATCCAACAAAATGCACCAATAACTATAAAAAAAAGGGATATTGCAAAACAAGAAATTGCTATGCTTAAATTAGACGGTTTATTAGTGGATAACATCACTATTATTACTACACCTGAAAGCATTAATAGAGTAATAACAATTAAAGCAATAGGGTCAAATAATTTTAATGATTTATTTTTCATTTGGTTCTCCTTTCAAAAAAATAGGCGTATAAAAATAAT
>JAVWDK010000084.1:0-1118 GCA_036642175.1 Bacilli bacterium | reverse complement strand
ATGGAAAACTTATTAAATCAAAAAGAAGAGACTAAATAATTAGTCTTTTTTTATAAATCTTTATTTTGAATCTTCTTAACTAAATCATATAAAATATATTAACGGCAAAAAAGAGTCATCTTAAATAATTTTAGATTAAAAAAAGGAAAGTTTTAATAATATAAAATTTCCCTTTTATTTAAATAATTAGCGTTAATATTTAACTATAAAATTTCATCTTGAACTATATCAATGTTTGAATCTTTATTTTCTACTGTTCTATTTATGTCTGTTCCTAAAGGAGTGCTTGTTGAAATTATTTCTTGCGGCATTTCCTTAGAGACTACTTGTGCTGGTGTAATTGGTGTTTGTGTTGGCATACTTGGTGTTTGTGTTGGCATAGTTGGTGTTTGTGTTGGTTGGTTAGTTTCAATAACATTGCCTTCTTTTACACCGTTTTTATTTTTTTTAAGTTTATAATATTTTATAATCGCATATATAAATAATGCAATAACAGCTATTAAATATACTGTTGATACAACAGACCTAATACCTGAAGGTAAGATACCACTTTCTGTTTTAACTCCATTTACAGTAGTGGTAGAAGTACTCGTTAAAAATACACATATAACTAATATCCAACCAACTAATTTATTTACTGCTAATTTTCCTAATAAATAAATATTAAAAATTGGTATCCAAGCCATTGGTGTTTTTTTATTATACATTAACTTATTTAATTTGTTTAAAAATATAGCAAAAACTACATAAATTATGATAGCAAACACTAAAAACAATAATAAAAATCCTGCTAAAAATCCGAATAATGATTCCATAAAATTCTCCACTTCCTTTTGTATTTAATTAAAATAAAATTTCTAAAAATACCAATCCTCCAAACCTTCTGTTTTACTTTACCTATTATTAGTTTATCATGCTATCAAAGAAAAATAAAACACAATAACTAATTTTTTAAAATTTTACTTTCTCTTTACATTATTCACTTGTCTTTTTAAATCCTTTCATTGCCATGGCTAATTTAACTTTATTATCTAAATCTTTCCCTGAATATTTATTTTTATACTTATTATATAATTTTAAATATTCTTTTTCATATATATCTTTATTGTCGCTTAATG
>JAVWDK010000083.1:0-3664 GCA_036642175.1 Bacilli bacterium | reverse complement strand
TAAAACATTTATATCCAAATGCTAAATTTTGGGTAGGACCAGTTATTGAAGAAGGTTTTTATTATGATATTGATTTAGATGATAAAGTAATTAAAGAAGATGATTTACCGATTATTGAAAAAGAAATGAAAAAAATTTCAAAAGATGGTAAAAATATTATTCGTCATGAACTAACTAAGGAAGAAGCATTAAATATTTTTAAAGATGATGAATATAAACTTGAGTTAATTAATAAAATGGATGATTGTATTATTTCTTGTTATGCCCAAGGTGATTTTACTGATTTATGTAGAGGACCACATGTTGAAACAGTTAAGGAATTAAAATATTTTAAATTATTAAAATTCAGTGGTGCATATTATAAAGGTGATGCTAAAAATAAAATGCTTCAAAGAATATATGGTGTGTGTTTTGAAAATGAGGAAGATTTAAAACAACATTTAGATATGCTAGAAGACGCTAAGCAAAGGGATCACCGTAAAATAGGTAAAGATTTAGAAATATATATGACTCATGAATTAGTTGGCCCTGGATTTCCATTGTGGCTTCCTAATGGATCTGTTATTAGAAGACAATTAGAAAATTATATTTTAGATAAGGAAATTAAATTAGGATATCAACACGTTTATACACCTTGCATTGCTACAACTGAGTTATATAAAACATCAGGGCATTGGGATCATTATCAAGAAAATATGTTTCCAATTATGAAAATTGACGAAGAAGAATTGGTTTTAAGACCAATGAATTGTCCTCATCATATGCTGATTTATAAAAATCAATTGCATTCATATCGTGATTTACCAATAAGAATTGGTGAATTAGGAGCTGATTTTAGATATGAATCTAGTGGTGCAGTATGTGGTCTTGAAAGAGTTAGAGCAATGTGTCAAAATGATGCACATTTGTTTGTAAGACCTGATCAAATAGAAGATGAATTTGCGAAAGTTGTAAAGTTAATATTAGATGTTTATAGTGATTTTAATATGAAAAAATACAAATTTAGATTATCTTTAAGAGATAAAAATGATACTTTAAAGTATTTCTCAGATGATGAAATGTGGGATAAGGCAGAGGAAAAATTAAGAAAGGTTTTAAATGATTTAAAACTCCCTTATTATGAAGCAATTGGTGAAGCGGCTTTCTATGGACCTAAATTAGATGTTGAAGTAAAAACAGCAATTGGACATGAAATAACTTTATCAACTTGTCAACTTGATTTCCTATTACCAGAAAAATTCGATTTAACATATATTGATAAAGATGCTACTAAAAAAAGACCAGTTGTTATTCATCGAGCTATTTTGGGAACTCTTGATAGATTTACTGCTTTCTTACTTGAAGAAACAAAAGGTATTTTACCAGTTTGGTTAGCGCCCATTCAAATTAATATTATTCCTGTTAATAATGAATATCATCTAGAATATTCTAGAGAAATAAAAAAATTATTATTTGAAAAAGGATTTAGAGTTGAAATTGATGCAAGAGAAGAAAAATTAGGTTATAGAATGAGAGATTCTCAGACTAAAAAAATTCCATATACTATAATAATTGGTGATAAAGAAAAAGAGGCAAAACAGATTAGTTATCGTCATTTTGGTGTTCAAGATACTGTTAATATGGATATTGTTAATTTTATAGATATGGTAAATTATGTAATTACTAATAAGGAGATAAAATAATCTCTTTTTTTAATCATATTTTTGTTTTTTGTCCATATAATTTAATAGAATTAAAGGAGAATTTATATGATTAATAAACAAAATTTATGGTTTTTAACGTTATTCTGTTTGATATTGGTGTTAAGTGTTTATTATGTAACAATGCCAAGTGAATTATTACTTACGAATACTAAACCAAAGAACAATGAGGAAAAGCCAATGGTTACAATTGAAGAAAGTGAAATATTAACGGCTTTGAGAGTTGAATCTAATTCTCAGATGCAAGGAGAAATGGCTGATTTAAGATTTATTTTAACTAATATTGAATCAACTATTGAAGCCAAAAATACAGCTTTTGATAAAATGAAAGAATTAAATAAAATAAGAGGAGAAGAAGAAAAACTTGAAACACAAGTAAAAGAACAATTGAAATTAAAAACATTTGTGAAAATTACTAGTGATCAAATAAGAGTAGTTGTGGTATCTTCTTCACATGATGAAAAAATTGCAAATAACATAATGCGAGTTATTCAAAAGAATTATGAAGAAAAAAAATATATATCTGTAAAGTTTCAAAGATAACCATATATTTATATGGTTTTTAGGCGTTATCTCTCACTAAATAAATAATTGCTCATAGAATAATATGAATAAATATAAATCACCTAGGAAGTGAGGGAATTATGAATAAGAGTATATTAACAAAAAGGGAAAAACAAATCTTCGATTTACTTATTTTAAACAAAACAACTGTTGAAATAGCTAAAAAATTAGAAATAAGTGAGAAAACTGTTCGAAATCATATATCAAATGCTATGCAAAAACTTGGAGTAAAAGGTCGTGCTGGTGCAGTAGTTGAACTTTTAAAACTTGGAGAAATTTCATTATAAAATCGCATTAAAAAGCGGTTTTTTTCATATATTTATTTAGAGGTGACTTTATGTTAAAAAGAAAGAGTTTAAGAAAGATGATTGTTTCATCAGCAGCTTTGTTTGCTTTACTTTTGATTTATTTAATTCCTAAAAATGATACTAATACTTTAAAAAATATTAATCAAGAATTAGAGTATGTAAATAAGGAAGTTGTAACAAATGAAATATTTTTATTAAATAATCATAATTTATTGGCTAAGACAAAGGTGGTGGTTGAAAATACAATTATTGAAAAAAAAGTTAAGGAATTAGTTGAAATTTTGATTGATGGAGGTATAGGGGAAAATAAAATTCCTAGTGGATTTAAAACTTTTATTCCATCTGAAACTAAAATTGTTAGTATAAAATATGAAAACAATTTATTAAAAATTAATTTTTCAAAAGATTTATTAAATGTAAATAAGGATTATGAAGAAAAGGTAATTGAATCTCTTGTTTATACTTTAACTAGTATTGAAGAAATTAAAAATATTATTATCTATATTGAAAATAACATTTTGACACAATTACCACAAACAAAGATTAATCTTCCTGCTACTTTAAATCGGAGTTTAGGAATTAATAAAAGATATGACCTTGAAAGTATTAATAATATAACTGATGTAACAATATATTATATAGATTCTTATAATGATAAATATTATTATGTTCCTGTTACTAAGTATGTTAACGATAATCGTGAAAAAATTAAAATTGTTATTGATGAACTTACTAGTTCTACTAATTATAATACTAATTTGATGAGTTTTTTAAATAGTAATACAAAATTATTAAAAGTTGAACAAAGTCCTGATGTTTTAGATTTGACTTTTAATTCTTACATTTTTAATAATATTGAGGAGAAAAAAATTTTAGAGGAGGTAATTTATACGATTTGTTTATCAGTAAAAGATAATTATAATGTTAAAGAAGTAGTGATTAAAGTTGATGATGAACAAATTTCTAAAACTGTGTTAAAAACTATTGAATAAATAAAAATAGTATTGTATAATTAATATGTTCTGTTAAGGAATATATTGTCCTGGTAGCTCAGCTGGATAGAGCAATGCCCTTCTAAGGCATCGGTCGGGG
>JAVWDK010000082.1:0-3749 GCA_036642175.1 Bacilli bacterium | reverse complement strand
TATTACCCATTGAACCTTTATTGACACTAACACTTGTTTGTGGTTCTGTTCCGTTACTTCCTATCCAACCAATAAATATTTGATTATTCTTAGTTGGATTATTTAAAGTAAAGGTAGCGGTTTCAGCATTATAACTAGTATAATTATTAGAAATATTTCCTCCATTAAAATTATATGAAATAGCATATTCTATTGCCATCCAATTAGCAATATATAAACGGTTTCCTGCTGAACCAGAAGAAATTGTTACTGATAACTCAGGAACTGTTCCATTTGCTCCTGTCCATCCTTTAAAAACATAACCAGTTCTATTAGGATTATTTAGAGTAAAGGCATTGTCTTCAAAATTATATTTAACAGGATTAGTTGCTGTTCCACCATTTAAATTATAAGTAATTGTATATTCTGATTTAAACCAATTAGCAATATATAAACGGTCTCCTGCTGAACCAGAAGAAATTGTTACTGATAACTCAGGAACTGTTCCATTTGCTCCTGTCCATCCTATAAAAATATAACCAATTCTATTAGGATTATTTAAAGTAAAGGCATTGGTTTCAACATCATATTTAACAGGATTAGTTGCTGTTCCACCATTTAAATTATATGAAATAGCATATTCTATTGTTTCCCAGTTAGCTGTATATTCCTTATTTCCTGTTGACCCCTTAGTAATACTAACTGTTTTTTGTGGAATTCTCCCATTACTTCCCGTCCATCCAACAAATATGTAGTCATTTTTACTTGGATTATTTAATATAAAAGTCTCAGTTGTTACATCATAAAAACTTGCGTTTTCTTTATCTAAAGTACCACCATTTAAATTATAATTAACCAAAAATGTTTGTATAGAACAATTCTCATTATATTTATAATTATAATCATCACTTTGATTAGTTACATAGACACATCCTTTAAGTATTTTTTTATTTAAGGGATTAACTATTTCTTCATTGCTTAAAACACCTGACTTCACTAAATCAGCAAAGCTAACTTCATATACCTGTCCTAAAGTTGGAAGCTTTTCAGTATTCTTCACTGCCCATATTTTTGCAGCACTTTCAATACGATTAATTTGATTATTGTACGTTTTCTTTTTAGAATTATCAATAACATTTAATATAATATTAGTAGTTGTTATTAAAATTATTCCTAAGAGAGTAATTGTGGCTAAAAGTTCAATAAGTGTAAATCCTTTTCTATTCATATTTATTCCTACCTTATATTCATATTATAGCAAAAAAAAAAATATTTTTCAACTATAAAAAACATCTTTTAAATATAATCCTTCTGGATTGGCCGTTATTCCTGCTTTTTTTCGATCTTTAGCTTTTAGTATTTCAATTATATCTTCACTTTTTCTTTTTCCTTCGCCGATTTCAATTAATGTTCCAATCATATTCCTAACCATATATCTTAAAAAACCAGTACCAAGAAAACTAATAGTAACACTATTAACGTTTTTCAAATTTCTAATTAAACTTGTTTGGACAATTGTTCTTACAAAATCTTCTTTATCTTCATCAGTCTTAGAAAATGAAGTAAAATCATGAGTACCCTCTAAATATTTTAATGCTCTTTCCATTTCAACAATGTCTAATTTTCTATTATATTGAAAGATATAATCCTTTTCAATAGGATTATATTCTCCCATGTTTATTTTATAAATATATTCTTTAGCGCGTACGTTAAACCTAGCATGAAAATTGTCATTTACTTCTAAAATACTTTTAATATAAATATCCTTAGGAATTAAACTATTAATAGCATTTTTTAATTTATCACAAGTAATATTCATCATCAAGTCAAAATGAGCTTTCTGATTTAAGGCATGAACCCCCGCATCTGTTCTGCCACTAGCACTTATGTCAACTTTTTGATTATCGTTAATTATTTTCAAAACTTTTTCAATTTCTCCCTGAATAGTTTTTATTTTAGGTTGTTTTTGATAACCTTTATATTTAGACCCATCATAACTAAAAGTCATTAAATACCTCATCATACTACCTCTTTCAATGATATTATTAATATTATAACATGAATTAATAAAAATAAATTATCCAAATAGTTCCAATCTGTTTGATTATAGTTAGTTCTTTTAACATCAAAATTATATAATTTTAATTCCATAACATCGGCTAATTTATCTGCTCTTTTAAATGACAATATAAACATTGGCAATATTATTGATTTAATTGCAAAAATTCTATTTTTAAAATTAGAATTACTATAATCAAGTCCTCTTGCCGCTAAACTTTTTAATATTTTATTAGCTTGATTTATTATAACCGGTATAAATCTTAATGCTAAACTAATTGATAAAGATAATTTTCCTGTTTTAATTTTAAATATTTTTAATGGTTTAAATAAAGAGTTAAGTCCTTTTGTAATTTCTGACGGTGTTGTGGTTAATGTTAAAATACTAGTGTATATTACAATTCCAATTATTTTTAATACCGATACAATTGTTAAAATTAAGCTTGTTTTAGTCAATAAATTTACAAATATTAAAAACATTAATAGTATTTTTAAACTATAAATACTTTTTAAATAATTTTTAATTGGTATATTTGTCCCTAAAATAATTATGATTTCAAATGTAATTAAAATAACCATAATACTAATATTTCTTGTTATTAGTAATGAAAATATAAATATTAAAATACTAATAATTTTAGATAATGGCGATAAATTATGAATGTCTGATTTTATTTTATAATATTTACCAATATTATTTAGCATAACGATATATATCCTTTATCAAATCATTTATTTCATCGCGATAGCCAATTTTAATTCTTTTGTTTATCAACACATAATCAGAAAATTCAATCAATTTAGGAATATTAATATTATTTTCACGTAATAATTTAGTATTTTTAAAAACATCATATTTATTTCCTGAAAGTAATAAATTTCCTTCTTTTAAAATATAAATGTAATCAGATATTTTATGAATCAAATCAACATCATTACTAACAATTATAATAGTTTTTTTATATTCTGTTTTTAAATTTCTAATTATTTTTATAAGGTTTTCTCTACTTTTATAGTCAAGTCCTATTGTTGGTTCGTCCATTAATATTATTTTAGGGTTATAGATTAAAATTGAAGCAATAGCTAATTTTCTTTTTTCACCACTACTTAAAGTAAATGGATCTCTTTGTAGTAAAGATTCATCTAAATCAACCATTTTTAACGTATCACTTATTAATTTTTTTATATCCATAAAAATTAAGGGCAACTTCAAGCTCTTTTTTTACTGTTGTATTAAAAAACTGTTCTTCTGGAAACTGAAAAACAAAACCAATATTTTTCCTTATTTCATTTATATTACTCGTTTTATTAAAAATCACTTTATCAATATAGACATTTCCTTTAGTAGGAACTATTAATAAATCAATTAATTCTAACAAACAAGTTTTACCACTCCCACTTGGGCCAATTATTCCATTTATTAATTGTGATTTAAATATTATGTTGATATTTTTCAAATACTTTTTATAACTAACATTATTTAATTCTATTTCCATATTATATTCACCATTTCTTTAATACTGAATACTGTTTTATCTAGCATTCCGTAATAGTGCAGTTTATTTGATAGTTCAACAATAAAAGGTAAATTTATTCCAATTGAATTTAATAATTTTTCTTCTTGATAAATAAGTTCTTTTTTATTATTTCTTATTATTTTTCCATCATTTAAAATTATTATATTATCTCCATATAAAGATTCTTCAATATCG
>JAVWDK010000081.1:1618-3756 GCA_036642175.1 Bacilli bacterium | reverse complement strand
ATATAGAAAGTAATTCAGAATATTCATCAAGATATAAAGAAGTATTAAATAAAAATATTAAGAATGGAAATGGATATGTATCTTTAGAGAGAATTATCTATTTGTATTTAGCATCTGACAATTTTACATTTGATGAAATTTATACTGACAACTTAGATTTAGAATTAAAAAAACAAAAGCCAATAAATGATGTATGTTTACTACCAAAATATAGTAGTTTAAGTGTATGTAAAACAACTGAATTATTAGAATCTGGTCAAATAAATGAAGAACAAATTAAACCGTTTAATCCACCGTTAGATGTAGGTAATTTAAATATAACTAGTTTTTTTAAAGAAGAAAGAATTGTCTATGACAAGTATGATATTCATACTGCATGGGATTTTTCCTCAAACAATCAAACTAAAGTATATTCTGTATGTGAAGGCACAGTTGAAACTGTGTCTTTTAAATATAGTGAAAATGTTGTCGATACTTCAGGTGGTGGAGGAAATGAGATAAAAGTAAAATGCGAAGTGGAAGATTTAACTTATTATATTTTATATGCTCATCTGTATCCTAATAGCAGTTTAGTAAAGACTGGAGATAAAGTTAATCACTTTCAAGAAATAGCTAGTGTAGGAACTACAGGCTATTCAACTGGTCCACATTTGCATTATGAAGTATCAATAAATGGCAATGTAATAGATGGTTTAAGTTTAATTGATTTTACAATGAAAAAAGAATTTGAAAAACCAAATTAAATTTTAGACCCATTAAATGTACCATAAATTATATTGAATTATAAAGAAAAACCAATGTTAAGTGGCTCTATCTCTAACAATAAGTGGGACAATTTCGCAAGTGCGAAATAAGAAATGCACATAACTGGTTACTTATGAAATAAGGTTCAAACAGCTATTGATGTGCAATGTATCTTATCCTGCTTTTTAATAGTTTAGAGATAGAGCCACTATTTATTAAAAAAATGCCACTATGAAAGGAGATGGTTAAATGAAGAAATTTAACTTTAATTTGCCACTTGATCTATTTAATAGAATAGAACTAATGGCTAAAAAATATAGAATTAGTAAAACAAAGATGATGATAAGACTTTTAGAAATAGGATATAGATATATGTTAGGGGAGATAGAAAATGAACAAATTAAATCTAAATAAGTTGATCGCCAATGACATAATAAATTATGGTATTGAGGCTACGACAGGAAGAGATTATGCAGTATCACTTGAATTATACTTAGAAGAATATGATGAAGAAACGAGAAAATATATAAGTAATAATTTAGATGAAATTGTTAATGAAATAAGTAATAATGAAAATATTTTTTTCGTTCAAAAACTGGTAGACAAAAATGAAATTGATATGATATTTCATTTTGAAAGTGTATTGAATCAAGTAGAAAAAATTGTTTTAAAGAACGCTGAATTATTTAATATAGATTTAGAATTAGACGATATAAGAGAAGTAGCAAGCGTTCTATTAGAAGATGATAGTTTCAATGATGATTTGATATGTAAGATTAAAAATATAAAAAATGGTATAGATATATGAAAAGAAGAATTTACACTAAAGATGAAATTGATCTCTTGAAAAAAAATATATTTATAAAACAGATTAAGTATAATAGAGAATTAGAATATGATCCTATATTTAAATTATGGACCATAATGATGAGATTAGAATGCCCAGAATTAACTGCACAGGAAATTTTTGAGAAAGCAGGTATAAACATTCTTATTCTTCATCCAGAACTTCCTAGGAAAAGAATTAATTACTGGTTCAAATGCTATAAAAAATTTGGTATAGATTATTTTTTGCCAGAAGATAAGCATTATTCAATAACAGATGATTTCAAGAATAAATTACTTAATTGTATTTTGGAGAAATTAAATTGAGTAAGTTAAAGAAACATATATGTTTAACTGAAACAACTTGGGATAAAATAGAAAGCTATAGAATAGTTAATAATATGAATCGTTCAGAATCAATTGAAAAACTTGTTAAATTAGGACTAGAAAACATTATTGTAATAGATAAACTTGAAGTTATTGAAAGAATGATAAATGATAACATTAAAATTACTTTTTCTAATTATTCATTATTAAAACAATTTTATTCAGATATGCAATTTACTAAT
>JAVWDK010000081.1:0-1608 GCA_036642175.1 Bacilli bacterium | reverse complement strand
GATTATAAAAAGTGTGAATTATTAAATAAAATTTTGAAAAATAAAAGATTAGATAAATATAATGACTAGTAAATCACCTAAAGTCATATTTAATCAAAGGAGTCAACTTGCATTAAATAATCCAGATAGAAAAAATCATAATTCTATTAAAATTGTAAAAGCAGTTAAAGGTATGTTTGATTATTATTCAAATGAAGAAAAAAGAGTTATGAATATGTTTGATTACTATACTGGAAAAATCAATAAACATGATAATATGAACTTGATTTTAGAAAACGGAAAATATGCTACTGAAAAAGATATTATTAAAAGAAAAAAAGATTATTCAAAATATATTGAAAATTCAAATTTATGGAGAGGTGTTATCTCTTTTAATAATGATTATATAAATCAAAACATTACTATAGAAAAATTACAGCAAGAATTAATAAAAGATGTTATTCCAAAATTTTTGAAAAGATGTGGATTTGTAGATATTAGAAAAATGTCCTATCAGTTATCTTTGCATACTGATACAGATAATCTACATTTCCATTTTTCTTTCATGGAAAAAGAACCGAATTATCAATATAAAACTAAAATTGGTTATAAAAGAATGGGCATGATAAATTTAGAAGAAATAAATTATTTAAAAAATTATGTTGCACATATTGGGGAAAAAGAGAATATTAATACACCCTTACATGTAAAAACAAATAAAGAAATTGAATCTTTGAAAAAATACTTTAATCCTAAGGAAAAAAATTATTTATTATATGACAAAAACAATTTAATAATTGAAGAGAATATTTTACGATTGGGCAAACTATTATATGAAAATAAATATGGTAATAATAGTAAAATAAAATTTAATTCAATTTATAATAGTGAAATTGAAAGTCTAACAAAAAATATTAAATCAATAATTATTTTTATAAAATCAGTCAGGATAATAATATAAAAAAAATTAAGTTAGACAAAAGTTTAACAGATTCTAAAAGTGAATATATTGATAATTATGTTTTTAATGCTATTATCAATCATGCCAATTTCAAGTATAGAAAAGGATTACAAAACAATTTAAATATAAAATCAGATGATTTAATTGAACAAATAATTTTGAAACAATATATTAAAAATAAAAAACAAACAAGATTTGATATACTAAAAAATTATTTATCAGGTAGTAATAACAATTTGAAGTTTAAAAATAGATACAAAATAAAGCAAGCTATTAATAATATAAACGATGAATTAGAGGAAGCACAAAAGGAATTTAGTAAATTATTTGATTCTAATGAATATCAAAAGTGATGATAAAGTGATATAATATAAAAATAAGTGGAAACTTTTAGAGGTGATATTATGATTAATAAATTTAACATTGAATTAGTAATGTCAAAATTAAAACAAAGAAGAAAAATATTTACATCAGAAGCTGATTTTCAGTTTGAATTGGCTACTGTTATTAAAGAAGAATATCCAAAAACTAAAATAAGATTAGAGTATTGCCCTGAATTTGATTCTAATATGCATATTGATATATTAATTATTATAGATGATAATTGGATCCCTATTGAATTGAAATACAAAACAAAGGGATGCAAAAAAGTAATTGATAATGAAATC
>JAVWDK010000080.1:0-3770 GCA_036642175.1 Bacilli bacterium | reverse complement strand
TCACATTTTTTTATATATATTTGTAGACAAAATTTTCAAATATTAAATCATATATTTTGTAAATATTTCAATCATAAATACTCTTTTTATTTAACTATATTCTAACACATATCTTATGCCCTAGCAAACAATTTTTTAAATTCTATTATATAATTAGCATATTATTAATGAGGTGAAAAGTTGAACAAAGGTAAAGTAATTTTAAATATTGATAAAATAAATCATTTTAATTCAATGATGAAAAATAAATGTGATTTTTTATATAATATGAATATTAATAAAATCAGTAAAAAGGAATTAACTAATTACATTATTAATGAAAAAATTCCGATATTACCTAAATATGATAATACATTAATTACAGATAGAATACTTAATGCTTGTTTATTAAATAGAAATATTTTTAATATTAAAGATTGTATAATAAGAAAAGGTCTTGTTATTAATAGAACAATACTTAAGTCTCTTCCTACTAATACTAGATTTTTCAACAATTTGAAAGAGAAAGACTTCAATTTAATAGCAAATACTGCTCTTATTATAAATACGTTTGTTTTAATTTTTCATGAAAGTCTAGATAAAAAATGGTTTTATGTTCGTAGCTATTTTTACCAAGGCTGGGTTAATAAAAAAGATATTGCTATAACTGATATAAAAACAGATTATAGCACCTTTGTAATTGTTACTTCACCATTAATTAAAATTAATAATAAATATATTGATATGAGTGCGAAATTTCAATTAGTTAAAGAATTAGAAAACAAATATAAGGTTATTTTATATGATTTTAAAAATGAAAAATTATTGAAAAAAGAAGTTTATATTTTAAAAAGTGATAGTAATTTAGGCTATATGCTATATACGAAGGAAAATGTTATTATGCAAGCATTAAAATATAAAGATATTAATTATGGTTGGGGTGGAATGAATAACGGTGTTGATTGCTCTAGTTTTATTATTAATATTTTTAATTTATTTGGTTTTATGTTTCCAAGGGATACTATAAATCAAAAAAAAGTGGTTGGAAATATTATTAATACTAGTAAAATGAGCAATTTAGAAAAAATTAATATTATTAATAATTTGAAAAATCCGGCCTTAATTTATACTGATTATCATGTTTTATTACATATTAAGGATAATTGTGTTATTCATGCATCAAGTGTTTTAAAAAAAGTCCAAGTTGATTTTTTAAATAACGTTAATGGTAATAATTTATACAAAAGCATTAGTTCAATAAATAAAATTTTTTAGTATATTTTTTAAAAAAGGACATATAATATAAATAGGAACACATAGTACTTATTTATGTGTTCCTACTGTAGCGCCTGTTCTTGTTTTATAGAATGGGCGTTACATTTTTTTAATCTTTATAAATTGATGACATTGAATATAAATAATTATAGTTAATACGTGAACTACTATGGTCATAATTAGTTATTGCTACACCAATTCTAGAACCACCAGCATGGATTACACTAAATGTTCCGTTTGCCCTATCAACACTATAAACAAAAGCAACATGACCAGAAGCTCCACCCATTAATTCTTTGTCTTTTCTAAGAACATCACCAGGTTGAGCAACGGCTGCAACATCACTTGTTTTAAGTCCAGCATTCGCACGAATGCGCATTTCACCACCAATAGTACTAATATCTTTATTGTATACTTGATAAAATGCCCATCTAATAAAAGCATTGCAATCAATTCCTTTAACAGGATATTGTGGATTATTAGTTTTATTTCCCCAATTTTTAAACCAGCCATTTCCAATGCTGTCTTTTCCTGAAAAATTATAAGATATTTTATAATAAGGATTATAAGCAAGAAAATAAGCAGCAGATATTACTTTAGCTCTATTTACACTTTGTCCATTTGCTTTAGCAATTTCTCCACTTTCTTCTATATAGTTAGCTAAATGGTCATTAATTCTAGATATTTCTGCAGATGATATACTACTACCTGGTGCTGAAATTTGTGATGCAGTTGAAGGCGAAATAATTGGATATCTGACAGTTACCATTGCTTTAGCAATTAAACCATTACTAGTAAAAGCAGATACCGTCGTTTTTCCGGTTTTTTTAGCCGTTATAAGTCCATTTGAATCAATTGATATAATACTATCAGCTCCAGTAAACCATGTAACTTTTTGATCAGCGTTAAGTGGTAAAACAGTAGCACGCATTTTTTTTTGCTGACCATTTTCTAATAGTAATGTTTCAAAGTTTAATAATACTTCTAATGGTTTAATAGTTCCATCAGAATCAGATTCTGGTTTTTCGTTTTTTACAGTTATTTCTATTGATGAACTTCTGCCATTAGTTGACTTGACATAAATTGTTGTTTTTCCTTCTTTAATACCTTTTATTAATCCCGTATTAGTAACGGTTACAATTTGTCCATTTGAAGTTGTCCAAATAAATTTATTATTAGTAGCATTTTTAGGTAAATAAGTAAGAGATAATTGCACTTGTTCATTGGTTTTAATTTCTAAATTAGATTGATTTAGTTTTAATGAGGTTATTTCAATAATTTGACTTTTTTCTTTTACATTAATAATTGATTTTTTGGATATATTATTAGATATTGCTGTAATTGTAACTGTTCCACTGTTTTTGGCTCTTAATAAACCATTATCAACAGTTACAATAGTGTTGTTACTACTTATCCATGTTACATTTTTATTGTTAGTATTACTTGGAATAAAATTAATTTTCATTTGATAAGTATCACCTATTGATAATGACATATTAGTTGGATTAAGTTCAATATCAGATAATGTTACAGGAGCTGATATTACATTTAAAGATATGCTAGTACTGATAGTTGATGAATAAGCTGTTAGTACTACCTTACCTACTTGCCTTGCTGTTATTAAGCCTTTATCAGTTACAGTTGCTATTCTGGCATCTGTTGTTTCCCACATTATAGATTTATCAGTAGCATTATTTGGTAAAATATTGTATTGTATTTGATATGTATTACCTGTTAATAATGAAATTTTTTTATCTTTTATGTCAATTTTTTTTATTGGAATTGTTGGTTCAAATATAATGCTGTTTTCTGTTTCAACTACTGCTTCAAGATTAGCTGTTTTTCCAGATTTTGTAATAGCTGTTATTACTGCATTACCAGATTTTAATCCTTTTACTAATCCTTTTTTATCTATACTGATGATGCTTTCATCATTTACTAAGTATAATATTGTTTCTTCTTTATGATTGATTGGTAAAATATCTAATTGAAGTTGATAGGTTTCATTAGGTTTTAAGCTTATTATATTATCAGTAAATTCAATTATTTCAATGTTAGATATTTCTAATTGTTTTGTTTTGTTATCTTTCATATTAAGTATTATAAATACAGTTATGCCCATCACTAATAAAGATATTCCTATTGCAATTAATAAATTTTTTGTTTTACTTTGTTTTTTATTATTTTCCATATAATCCATCCTTTAGCTTCTATTAATATTTTACCATATTTTAATAATAAAAAACATATTTTTTTTTAATATGCTATTTGTAATTATTTTAAAATTTTATAAATATTAGATGTAAGAGGAAGGAGGAAAGAGACGTTGCTATTGTCACGGCTATAATTATGGCTGAAGCAGAACACTCCAGAACCGAGTCACTATAATAGTTTCCATCTTCATATACTTGATTTTCAATTAATATAACTGCATTTGCCCATCTTTATCTTTATATAAATAGTAATTAGACTTAAAACTACTTTTCTTTACTGCTCCATCATCTTCTATTATAATT
>JAVWDK010000079.1:0-3829 GCA_036642175.1 Bacilli bacterium | reverse complement strand
TCTATAGATCTTGCTGATGCCTTAGGCATATCTTTTCCTTTAGTAATATCGTGCTGAAAAGAGGCCGTATTAACAAAACTAGATTCTAGTTCAGTGTAATAATAATATGATAAAAAAATATATTCATCTACAAGACTTTGAATACCAATATTATTTTCTATTGGTTTCCATAAAATTAATTTACTTGGATTATATTTAGAAACAATCCATTGTTTTGATGAACCTTCATATACATATTTAGAATCATTCAAATTAAATGCGTTAGCATTATTATAGTTTTTTAAATAAGTATTATCCTTAATATTAACAATTAATTCAACTTTCCCATCTTCATTAATTTTTACATAGCCGTAAATATTTTCAGCGTTTTCTAGTTTTAAAACGTTGTTTTTATCAGGTAATGATATTGTAATTGGGAAATTTTTTAACACTGCGTTTTCTCCGTAATAATTTTTTGCAGCCTTAGAAATTGCACTAACAGTTATAATATTAGCTTGTTCCTTAGCTTTTTTAATATAACCATTTATGTTAATTATTGCAATAACTAATATTATTGCAAGTACTACAATTACTGCTAACAATTCAATTAACGTAAAACCTTTATTCTTTTTCATAGTTACTCTCCTCTATTTTTATAAGCATTACGAATTATACCTTATGTTTTAAAAATTATCAACTCTTAATTTTGAAGATTCAAATAATTTTAGAATTATTTCATTTGAAATAAAAAATTTATCTTCAGGTATATAAATGTTTTGTGGGGTATCTTTTAATAAATTATTTGATATTAAAAAATCAAAATTAAAAATGGCTTTTATATCTTTATTATACTTTTCTTTAAATTGATTTTTATTAATTCCTGTTGTTTTTCTTAAATTAAGCATAACTTCGTCTTTAATTAATAAATCAACGTTTAATATTTCTTCATTAATCCTAGTTTTACCATTTATATAATTATTAATACTTTTAGTATTATTATACCTTATGTTTTCAATAAAGCCTGAAGCTCCCGCTCCAAACCCATAATATTCTTCGTTATTCCAGTAAGTCATATTATGACTAGATTCATATCCTACTTTTGAATAATTACTTATTTCATAGTGATTATATTTATTGATTTTTAACTTATTATTAATTAAATTATACATTACGCTTTGATCATCATCATTTAATTCTTTAGTATTATATATATTAAGTTTAGTGTTATTTCCGATTGTTAAAGCGTATGCCGATATATGGGTAACACCTAATTTAATAAATTCATCAACATCTTTTTCTAATTCTTTAATATTTTGATGGTAAAAGCCATACATTAAATCAACGTTAATGTTATTAAAATGCTTTTTAACTAGAACAACACTTTCAAGCATCCTACTCTTATTAATGTTTCTTTCAAGCAACAATTCAAACTTTTTATTAAAGGTTTGTAAACCAATGCTTATTCTATTTACTCCATGTTTTTTTAACATAATTAACAAAGGTTCGTTAATATCCTCGTAATTACATTCAAAAGTAAATTCATAATTTGTATTTACTTTTATTTTTTTTATAATTATAAATAGTTTTTCTAATTGCATTAGACTCAAACAAGAAGGTGTTCCACCACCAATATATATAGTGGATAGAACATCTTCTTTATAATTACCTTTTATTTCTTTATCTAAAGATTCTAAATATTTATCAACAATTTTTTCATTATAATAGTTTTTACAAAAATCACAATATGAACATATGTTTTTGCAAAATGGAATATGTATATAAGCTGCTTTTATCATTTTTTATTACTTCCTTTAACATAACATTTTAACTAAAAATACTCTTATTAAATTTTTTCTTTAAAAAAATCCGTTCGTTTTTTACCCTGTTTTCCGTTGCTGCTTTCTTTTGCAAAAGGTTAAAATATTCAATAAAAAGTTTAGTACAATTATCTTCCATTTTTTTAACTTCATTTTTAATTTCATCGCTAAAGTAAACAATAATATCATCATGATTATCATCAGTTGTAATTGATACTTCACCAATGATTTCTCCTTTTTTATTAAGATTACATGTTACAACAACTGGTAAAGTATAATCATTATAAAATAAAAAATAGCCTTCTACCTTATCGGCACTTGTTTTAATATAATTAAAATTTAATGATGTTTGTTGACCTTTTTTTACATCATAAACAAAGCAAACATCGTTATTATTACAAATAGCAATAGTATTATCTGATAACTTTACGTAATCTTTAAAGGTTAATTCATAATTATCTGGAATGTTTTCATCTTTAAAACTAACTTTATTTAAGTCTAACAAATAAAAATTATCATCATATTTATAAATTACTTTCTCATAATTATAATACGTTATGTCTCTTTTAAGATTATTGCTTTCTATTTCTTGAGTTATTGGAATAACATCTTTATTACTTTTATCAATTACCCCAATTACCATTTTAGCCTTACCATTTTTGTTTTTTTCAATTACTTTAAATTTTACTATAGCATAATTACCAATAAACTTAGTCTCTTTAATAAATTTTTCAATACTCATAACTTTACCTCTCTACTCATCCATGCTTAACACTGATAAAAACGCCTCCTGGGGAATTTCTACGTTACCGACTCTTTTCATTCTTTTCTTTCCCTCTTTTTGTTTTTCTAGAAGTTTCCTTTTACGGGTAATATCCCCACCATAGCACTTGGCAAGAACGTTTTTCCTCATTGCCTTTATGTCGCACCTTGCAATAACCTTTTGCGAAATCACTGCTTGAATTGGTACTTCAAACATTTGTCTTGGAATTAATTTCTTTAAGTTTTCAACAATTACCTTACCCTTACTATAAGCAAAATCTTTATGAGTAATCGTAGATAAAGCATCAACTATTTCACCATTTATTAGAATATCCATCTTAACTAAATTACTTGGTAAAAAACCAATTACTTCATAATCAAAAGAAGCATAACCTTTCGTAATTGATTTTAACTTATCAAAAAAGTCATACACAATTTCTGATAATGGTAATTCATAATGTAGATTAACCCTAGTAGGATTAACGTACTCCATATCTATATAATTACCTCTTTTGTTTTGACATAGTTCCATAACACCACCAATGTACAAACTTGGAACAAAGATGTTTGTTCTAATATAAGGTTCTTTTATTTCTAATATCTTTTGTCTTTCTGGTAATTTAGTTGGATTTTCAATAGTTATCTCACTTCCATCTGTTAACGTCACTTGATAAACCACGCTTGGAGAAGTAGCAATTATATCAAGACCAAATTCTCTTTCAATACGTTCTTCAATAACGTCCATATGAAGCATTCCTAAAAAACCACATCGATATCCAAAACCCAAGGCCTTAGAAGTTTCAGGTTCGAATTCTAAAGACGCATCATTTAGTTTAAGTTTTTCAAGAGCATCTCTTAAATCCCCATATTTATTTGATTCAATTGGATAAAGACCACAAAAAACCATTGGTTTCATAGGCTTATATCCCTTTAAAGCATCAACCGTTTCCTTTTCGTGAGTTAAAGTATCTCCTACTTTTATATCAGTAATGCTTTTAATACTAGCACATAAATATCCTACTTCACCAGCTTGTAAGGACGTGGTTTTCACTTCCTTAGGATTATGTTTACCCATTTCAACAACTTCATACACCATTCCAGTTGAAACCATTTTTACCTTATCTCCAGTTTTTATTTCACCATCAATTACCCTTAATAAAATAATTACTCCTCGGTATGATTCATAAAGGCTATCAAAAACAAGTGCTTTAAGAGGCTTATTAACATCACCCTTTGGCGATGGAACTTTTTTAATAATCTCTTCTAAAAGA
>JAVWDK010000078.1:0-4213 GCA_036642175.1 Bacilli bacterium | reverse complement strand
TTTTAAACTATATTCATAACATTCCTCCTACAAAAAAAAGCCATGGTATAAGGCCTTTAGTAATTATTTTATGCTTTATACATATACGACTTTATTAGTATTAACAAGCCAAACTTTTTTATCTGTATTTGCTCGTAAATACATTTCATAAATAGAAGAATATTCAAGAATTTTCTGATGTTTTACAAGCTCTTTACCAATTAAAGCCATATCATAAGCTGATGAATAATGATTAGCTGCATCTAAACCATGAGAATTTTTGAAATTTGTATCATTTAATCCCATTTCTTTTACTTTATCATTCATCATATTAACAAACTGTTCTTCACTTCCAACTATTGCCTCAGCAAGCGCTACAACAGCATCATTTCCACTTGCAATACTTATTCCTTTAATTAAATCATCTACACTCATTTTTTCATTTGTTTCAAGTAATATTTGTGAACCACCCATCTTAGATGCATTTTCCGATACAGTTATCATATCATCTAGCTTAATTATTCCCTTTTCAATACTTTCCATAATTAATAATAAACTCATCATCTTTGTCATACTAGCTGGATGAAGTTTCTCATGAGAATTTTTTTCGAATAAAATTTCACCAGTACTTGTTTCAAGCATTATTGCAGCCTTTGCATTACTCGCTAAAGAAAGCTCAGTAGCCTTTACTCTAAAAGGAATTACCAAACTAAATATCAACAAAAATATTATTTTTTTTTTCATCTTCCACCTCTAATAAATAGTATGAAATAAAACATATTTTATGTGATATAATATTTATAGGGTGATAAATATGTTTTATAAAAACACAAAAAACAAACGAATATTAATTATTTCTATAATCGCGATTATCTCTATACTAAGTATCTTTTTTGGATACAAATATTATAAATATCGTACTAGTACTACTTACAAATTAAATGAAATTGGTTATAATAAAGAAGAAATAAAAATTATTATTAATAAAAATAAAGGAATAAATATTGCCTTAAAACAATATCACAAAAACTTTAGCAAAATTATAACTAGTAAATATTTTATGCTTAATAGATTAGAAAGATATTTAGATTACAATAATAAACATAAAGAAATTGATATTCCTACAATTATTAGCATTGTCAATACCAATTGTGATAAAGATTTTTATACTGATCCTAAAACAGCTAGTGGTAATGACTATTTAATTCTAGCAAACAAATATAATCAATTAGAAAAAGGATTTATCCCTAATGACTTAGTCGACATAAGCATTCAATATGCTTATAATGGACATCAAATAAGAAAAGATGTTAATAATGAATACATTAGGATGGCTAAAGAAGCAAAAAAACAAGGCTTAACCTTAATTGTAAACTCATCATTTAGATTATATGAAAAGCAAGAAGAAATTTATAATAGTTTTGTTAGAAAAAATGGTAAAGAAGAAGCTGATAAACAAGCAGCACGACCTGGATTTTCTGAACATCAAACAGGATTAGCACTTGATTTATCTACAAAATTAAAAGAAAATCAAACATTTGAAAATACAGAAGAATTTATTTGGCTAAAAGATAATTCCTATAAATTTGGTTTTATTCTAAGATATCCCAAAGGATTAGAAAACATTACCGGCTATCAATATGAACCATGGCATTATCGTTATGTTGGTACTGAAGTAGCTAAAATAATTCATGATGAAAATATTACCTTTGATGAATACTATGCCTTTTACTTAGAAAATAATATAAAGTAGGTGTTTTGTGTATAAAAAAATAATTTTATTTATAGCTATATGCATAAGTGGTTTTTTTATTTATTTAGGATTCAATATAAAAACCTCATTAAAACCGACTGAAAATAAATTACTTACACTAGGATATAATAAAGAAGATATTACAGTAATAAATAATAAACTTAAAGAAGATAATATAAATTACTTAATAAACAATCCTTATGATGAATCATACATTAGTATTATTAAAGAAAAAGATTATGATGATTTAAAATTAGAAAAATATATTGAATATTATAAATTATATAAAGCACCAATTAATGAAACTATTGCTTTAGTTAATATGAATATTGATAAAAAATATAGTAAAAATTTATTTGCTTTAGTTAAAGAAAAGTATTACAAAGATAGTAATTTAGAACGCTACTATGATTACTTAAATAGTTATCCAAATTTATCTAGTTCAACTATTGTTACCTATATTAATAGTAATTTAGATCATGATTACTACTCTACTAACTATCCTAGCAATATTGACAAAAAAAATTTAATCTTAGTCAACAAATATTACAAGGTAGATAATTCTTATGTCCCAGATAATTTAGTTAATATTGGAACTAGTTATAATGGTAATGGACAGTACATTCAAAAAACTGTTTTAGCTGATTATCAAAGGATGTATAATGATATGAAAAAATTAGATTTAAATTTAGTTGTTAAATCCTCTTATCGCAGTTATAATCGTCAAAATACTTTATATACAAATTATGTAAATATTGATGGGAAAATAGCTGCTGATACTTATTCGGCAAGACCAGGATATTCTGAACATCAAACAGGCTTAGCACTTGATTTAGGAACTTTATCTACTCAAAATTTAGGTGATTTTGAATATACAGAAGAGTTTAAATGGATGGTTTTAAATGCTTATAAATATGGTTTTATTTTAAGATATCCAAAAGAGTTTGAAAATATTACAGGATATCAATATGAGCCTTGGCATTTTCGTTATGTTGGTGAAGAAGTGGCTAAATATATAAAAGATAATAATATTGCTTATGAAGAATATTATGAATATTTTGTTAAATAGTTTATTACTAACTTAATCAATAAATATCATTTATAACCAGTAGGAAAGATATTTTTTTAATGAAAATAGACACAAAAAGTGCCTATTTTTTATTGCACTTCTTGTTTTTATATAAACGTTTGTGCTTTTTCAAAATTTTAAATTTTACTATTATATAAATAATTATTAAAATAAGTGTAATTGTTACCCAGTTAATTGTTAAAAAATCTATTAATGAAAAATGTAGTTTATCATTTAAAACAATATCAATGTTACCTAATAATTCATTATCATAAGTAACTATTATATTTCCTAATTTAGTTCCTAACTTAGTACTATATTTTATTACATTAATTCCTTCATATTCTAGTCTAACTTTTGATTTATCAAAATTATTAGGTAAATATTTCAAAAAAGTATCTGTTGCTTTAATTTCTAATTTATTCTCTTTAGCATATTTAGTATCTAAAGTAATTAAGACATCATTAACATTTATAATATTATAATAACTATAATTTTTAAAGTAATATTCATAGATATTCTTAGCATCTAATAGATGAGAATAATTGGTTTCTGTTGGTGCATTTGCAGTCACTAATAAATAATACACGTTATTATGTTTATCATAAGCAACACTAGCTAAACATCTTCCCGCATCAATTGTATAACCTGTTTTACCACCAATTATATAATCAGCTTTAATTTTATAATTATTCATTGTTTTATCTAAAGTTGAATACATTTTTAAATATTTATCAGTAGTTGTATAATTATCTGCTAAAAATATTTTTTTAAAAATAGGATTACTTAAAGCATATTTCAATATGATAGCAACATCATCTACTGATGAATAATGATTAACATTATCTAAACCAGATGTATTTACAAAATTAGTGTTTTTAAGATTTAATTTCATTGCTTTTTTATTCATTAGTTTAACAAAATTTTCTTCGCTCCCTGAAATATTTATAGCTAAAGCTTTTGTTGCATCTGCTCCACTTGGTAAAAAAGCACCATACAGCAAATCAATATAAGCTACTTCCTCACCAGCATAAAAACCAGCTACAGAAGCATTTAAAGATATTAAATCTTCAAAAATATCTTTAGTTAAAATAATTTTTTCATTGATATCAGAAATGTTTTCTATAGCTACTAAAACGGTCATTATTTTAGTCATACTAGCAATCGAAATTTTTTTGTCTTTATTTAATTCATCAATAATTACATTTTCATTTAAATTATATAAAACCATATTACTTGACTTTATTTCTATGGCTTTGATATTTGTTATAAAGGAAAACATTAGTATTATTGTTATTATTATTTTTTTCACTTCATCACCATTACAATTATATAATTAATAAAATCTTATTACAATACAAAAAGACAAGATAGTCTTGTCTTAACGTCCACCACAGCAACCTGGATCAATA
>JAVWDK010000077.1:0-4298 GCA_036642175.1 Bacilli bacterium | reverse complement strand
TATATGAAAGATTAATTTTGATTAATCTTTTTTTGATAGTAAAAGGTATTAAAGGACATTATAATGTTATGTTTTTTCATGCCCCATTTGATTAAGAAATATAGTAAATCATTTGAATTTTTGATATAATATAACCTGTATTGAAGCGAGGTTGAAGTAATGAAAAAAGATAAAAAAAAATTTATGATAAATATTAAAAAAACGTGGATTTATATAAAAGAATGTAAAAAAAACTTAGTTTATTATGCAATAGTTAGTATTATTGAGGCTATTATTGGCGCTATTTTACCATTAATTTTAGCAAAAGTAATTTTGAATATTACTGATGGGATTATTATTCAATTAATATTATCTGCAGTTGCTGTATTAATTATTGAATTAATTCTATATACAATGTATTATTTTAAGGGCCTATTTTATCAGAAAATATACCAAAAAACATTGGTTAATCTCCAAATCGCAGTTGCTAGAGAAACTCTTAAATTAGAAATTAGTGAAATTGATAAAACTTCATCAGGAGTTTTTATTGATAGATTAAATAAAGATACTCAAGATATTTCTGGAATGTTTATGGAATATGCATATTGGACATCTTACGTAATATCAAATTTGGGAGTTTTAGTGACTTTGTTTTTCTTAAATAAATATTTATTTTTATATGCAATTATTACTTCATTATGTGTTTTTCTAATTAATAATAAAAGAATAGGTAAACAGTATGAAGTACAAAAACAATTAAAAAAAATTCAAGAAAAGAAAACAGGATTAACTGGGGAATTAATTAGGGGTATAAAGGATATTAAGGTTCTTAATGCATCCGATAATATTTTAAAGCAAGTGACAAATAAAATTGTGGAAGCCTCAAGCGAGGAAGTTAAAATGTTAAATATTAAAAGAATATATCAATATTTAGAGAATAATTTGAGAAGTGTAAGTGATTTCATTTTTATTATAATAGGCTGTAGTTTATATAATAATGCTTTATTAACAATTCCGTTCTTTATTATAATTTATAATTATCAATCTAAAGTTAAAAATTTGCTAATTGGGATTGTTAAATTACTTGAGTATAATAAGAAATTTATTATTTCTTCTGACAGGATTTATGAAGTTATAGAAAACAATAAATTTAAAAAAGAAAAATTTGGTCAATTAAAAATAAAAAAGCTGTCAGGTAATATTGAATTTAATGATGTAGAGTTTAGTTATGATGGACAAACCAAAATAATAAATAAAATGAACTTTGAGATTATGCCTAATAATAAAGTTGCATTTGTTGGTAAAAGTGGAGCTGGTAAAACCACAATTTTCAGTTTAATTACAAGATTGTATTCAATCGAAAATGGAAAAATTTTATTGGATGGATACAATATTAATGAATTGGATTGTAATTCATTAAGAGGTAATATGTCAATAATCACTCAAAATCCTTATATTTTTAATTTTTCAATAAAAGAAAATCTTTTATTAGCAAAAGAGAATGCAAGCATGAAAGAAATAAAAAATGCTTGTAAACTTGCATGTATAGACGATTTTATAATGTCTCTACCGGACAAATATAATACTATGATAGGTGAAAATGGTTTAATTTTATCTGGTGGTCAAAAACAAAGACTTGCTATAGCACGTGCATTGCTTATGAAAACGGAAATAATTTTATTTGACGAAGCTACATCTGCACTAGATAATGAAACACAAAACAAAATTCAAAAAGCAATTAACAATTTAAAAGGTGAATATACAATTTTAATTGTAGCCCATAGATTATCTACTATTATTGATAGTGATAAAATATTTGTTGTTGATGATGGTAGAATTTTAGATAGTGGAAGCCATAAAGAATTATTAGCAAAATGTAGTTACTATAAAAATTTATATAGAAAAGATTTGCAATAAACAATTAATATCATAATGAGAATTTTGTAAATTATCAAATTTCTTTTTCTTTTGATTTAAGTAAAAGTATTGAATTTTTTAAGATTTATGATATTATGCATTTAGTAATTAGTCAAATTATTTTGACTTTATATAAAAGGTTAATTAATCTTTTTTGTTGTGTAAAGAAGGAATAGTCTATGGAAATAATAAAAGAAGAAATAAAGATTGATGAGATATTTTAGAATAAAGTTATGCAGATTATTTTTGTAAAACTATTGAAAATTCGTAAAAAGTCTCTAATAAAAAGATAGTTTAGCTTGTATATAGTAACATTTATACTTTAAAAATTTTCATCATTATTAATTTTAATTATATTGTGAATTTGATAAATCAATTACTAGAAAATGAAAAAAATGGATATTAATAATATTAAAAAAAATTCTCATTTCCAAGACTACTTTTTCATTAGTCTCATGTTAAATCCATTATATTTTTTCTTAAGTGCTAGTTTTTTTAAATTTTAATTGATATAATACTACAGGAGGACAAGATAGTGAACTATGATATAGAATTTTTATCTTATATAGAAGAAATACTAGACAATTCTGATTTTAAAAAACGAAAAAACTATATGCATCATGAAAATCAATCCGTTTATGATCATTCAATTAATGTAGCCTATAGATCATATCTATATGCTAAAAAACATAATCTAGATAAAAAAAGTATATCAATCGGCGGATTGCTTCATGACTTTTATTATAATCCTTGGCAAGACAATAGAGTAAAGAAAAAATTTAAGGAAATGCATGGATTTGTACATGCTAAAGAAGCTTTAGAAAATGCTCGAAAAATATTTCCTGATTTAATGAATGATATAATTGAAAATATAATATTAAGACATATGTTTCCATTAAATATAATACCACCTAAATATAAAGAGTCTTGGGTAGTTACCTATATGGATAAAATAAGCTCAATTCAAGTTTTAAAACATCCAAAAGAATATCCTAAATATTTAGGTATTAGAAAGAAGAAATAGAATGGTTTTTAAGATATACTTTTTGATGTTTATTATTTATTCAATATTAGGTTTTATTATAGAAGTGATTTTTGCATCTAAAAAAAAATTTGTTAATCGAGGCTTTTTAATTGGTCCTTATTGTCCTATTTATGGAACTAGTATAATTTTAATAATGATTATTTTTCAAAAAATTCAAAATCCGTTTTTATTATTTATAATGATAACTATAATATGCAGCATAAATGAATATCTTACTAGTTATATTATGGAAAAACTATTTAAAGCAAGATGGTGGTGTTATTCTAAAAAACCTTATAATATAAATGGAAGAATTTGTTTAGGAAATAGTTTTCTGTTTGGAATTGGTGGCTTTATTTTAATTAAATATATACATCCATTTATTTCATTAATTATATTTAATTTATCAAATAAAACTATTAATATATTTTTTTATAGTTTATTTCTTATATTTATAGTAGATAATATAGTGTCATTTCAAGTAATTATTAAAATTAAAAATGTAACTAAATTTATTAAAATGGATAATACTAAAGAGATAAATGAAAAAATCAAAGAAATATTTAATAATTCTTGTTTAACTAAACGGTTATTACTTGCATTTCCTGATTTTAAAATAATTATTAATGATATAAAAGAAAGAATTAGAGGTAGAAAATGAAGAAAGTACAAGATAAAATAATTTTAGGAATTAAGGGCTTTTTTATTGGTGTTGCTAATATAATTCCAGGAGTTAGTGGTGGAACGATGGCAGTTAGTTTTGGTATTTATGAAGAATTGATTAATATTGCATCAAATTTCTTTCATAATTTCAAAAAAAATGTTGCCTTTGTCATGCCAATTGGTATTGGTGCTCTTTTAGCTATTGCTTTACTTAGTAATATTATAAGTGTTTGCTTAGATAAGTATAAAGTCGCAACACCATTATTATTCGTAGGGCTTATTATGGGGGGCTTTCCAATAATATTTAAAAAAATTGGCAAAAAGATTGTTAAGCCACAAAATATGCTTTGTTTTTTAATTACTTTAGTATTTATGATTTTTATTTATATGGGAGTAAAAAATAATACTGATGTTAATTTTAACACTATGAATATTTTTAATTATATTATATTATTTATAGTTGGAGTAGTAGGTGCAATTACAATGGTTGTACCTGGAATTAGTGGTTCATTTGTTTTGATGTTGATTGGATATTATAAGCCAATTATAGAAACAATTAGTAAACTAACAAATTTTAATAATATTTATGAATTTTCTTCTTATTTTAGTAATATTATGATATTAGCTGTTTTTGGAATAGGTGTTATTGTTGGAATTGTTTTAGTGTCTAAATTAATTAAGTATTGCTTAAAACATTATGAAAAACAGACTTATG
>JAVWDK010000076.1:0-4370 GCA_036642175.1 Bacilli bacterium | reverse complement strand
TCAGGAATATTGTGCAAAGTTATTGAAAAAACAAGCATTAAACATCTTTTAGTATTACTATTTTGTTTGACTTTTTTATTACAAAAATCAAACAATTTATCTCCTAAGAACAATAAGAGACCTCCACTAAAAAAGCCTGTAAAAGCAACCACCCAAGCAATCATATGTAAATTGCACGCCATTTCAATAGCAGGAGACAAAAGTGAAAAAAACGAAGCGGCAATCATAACTCCACCGGCAAATCCAAGCATTGCATCCATTATGTTTTTATTAACCTTTTTAAAGAAGAAAACTAAACTAGCACCTAAAGCTGTCACACTCCAAGTAAAAATAGTAGCTAATAATGCTTGAATAACATGATTTAAATTAGAAAAATATTCTATCATAATATCATCCTCACTATCAATAGCCTATTCAATTAATTAAATATTGTTTGGGCTATTTTAAAAATGGCATATAAACAAATGTACGCAAAAATGTTTACAAAAATATAACCATATAGTATAATTTGAAAAGAGGTATAAAATAAAAGGAGAAATTATGCAGATAGAAGAAATAAAAGGAATTGGAAGTAAAACTTTAAATTTACTAAATAAATTAAACATTAAAACAGTTTTTGATTTAGTAACTTACTATCCTTTTAGATATGATATTATAAAAAGAAGTGATATTTATTCTTTAATTCAAGATGATCATATTGTAATTGATGGAATAAGTGAAAATATTCCTACAGTATTTCATTTGAATAAAAAAATGGACAAAATGAATTTTAAAATAAACACAGGTAATTTAGTTATTAATGTTGTAATTTATAATCGTGGTTTTTTAAAAAATAAAATTAAAGCAGGAACAAAATTAACACTTATTGGTAAATATGATATTAAACATAATACAATAATTGCAGCAAATATAGATTTTCAATTATTGAATGATATTCCCAAAATCGAGCCAATTTATCATACCACTTACGGTCTTAGTAGTAAGCAGTTAAATCAATATATAATTAAATTATTTAATATAAAAACAATTAATTATATACCTCATTACTTAATGGAAAAATATAAATTTTTGTCTAAGCAAGAAAGTATTAAACAAATCCATAATCCTGAGAATACATGCTTATTAAACAAAGCTCAATTAATGCTCAAATATGAAGAATTATTTTTATTTACGTTAAAAATGAATTACTTAAAAGAAACTAAAAATATTGTCGGTCTTAAAAGAGACGTTGATAAAAATCAAATTAATGATTTTATTGAAAAATTACCTTTCAAGTTAACTGAAGACCAAAAAATAGCAGTTGATGAAATATATAATGATTTAATTAGCTCTAAAAAAATGAATCGATTGTTACAAGGAGATGTTGGTAGTGGTAAAACAATTGTTAGTTTTATTGCTATTTACATTAATTATTTAAGTGGTTATCAAAGTGCTTTAATGGCTCCAACTGAGATTCTTGCTAATCAACATTTTATAAGTATTCAAAAAATATTTGAAAAGTATAATATTCAAATTGCTTTATTAACAGGAAAACTAAAAGCAAAAGAAAAAAGGGAAGTATATAAAAATTTAAAAGCTGGTGTAACTAGCATTGTTATTGGGACTCACGCATTATTTACAGAAGAAGTAGTTTATAACAATTTAGGATTAGTAATAACTGATGAACAACATCGTTTTGGTGTCAATCAAAGGTCAAATTTAAAAAACAAAGGAGTAATGCCAGATATACTATATATGAGTGCTACACCAATACCAAGAACTTATGCTCTAACTTTATATGGTGATATGGATATATCAAGCATTAAAACAATGCCAAATGGTCGTAAAGAAATAATTACAATACTAAGAAAAGAAAATGAAATGCGTGATGTTTTAGAAAGAATGCATTATGAATTAAAACTGCATCATCAAATATATGTGATTGCACCTTTAATTGAAGAAAGTGATAAAATTAATTTAGAAAATGTTTATACTTTAGAAGAAAAAATGAATCAAGCTTTTAGTAAAATTTGTAAAATAGGTGTTTTACATGGAAAAATGAATAATCAAGAAAAAGAAGATGTTATGACTAAATTTCAAAATAATGAAATAAGTATTTTAATCAGCACTACAGTAATTGAAGTTGGAATAGACGTTCAAAATGCGACAATGATTGTAATATTTGATAGTTATAGATTTGGACTTTCAGCTTTACATCAGCTCCGTGGTCGCGTTGGGAGAAATAATTTGCAATCTTTTTGCATTTTAATAAGCAATCGAGAAAAAGAACGACTAAATATTTTAACAACAACTAATGATGGATTTAAAATAAGTGAAGAAGATTTTATTTTAAGGGGTAGTGGTGATTTATTTGGTGTAAGGCAAAGTGGTGATATGATATTTAAAATAGCCGATTATAAAAAAGATTATAAATTATTATTACAAGCTAAAGAAGATAGCTTTGAATATTTAAAAGAAAATTATGACAAAAATGAAGAAATTAAAAAAATAATTTTAAATTCAACTAATTTAGATTAAGTAAAGTTATGTAAAAGTTATAGACATAACTTTTTTTTTTTAGTAAAATTAAATGGGTGTTAATATGAAAAAAAAGAAAACAAAATTAAATATGCAAAATATTTTTATTCTTGCAAGTATAATATTTTTATTTATTCTTATAATAATATATTCATCAAGATTAGTTTATTATTATAATAAAGGAAATGAAAAACATATTAATATTACTGACTTGAGCGAAAAAATAAAGAATAAAACCGTAAAAAAAGGTGATGGATTATATATAGATAATAATAACTACTATTTTAAAGGTAAAAATGTTAATAATTATGTAATCTATTCTAATCTTCTTTGGCGAATTGTTAAATTAGAAAATAATCAAGTAACATTAATAAGTGAAAAGCCTTTAGCAAATTTATATTTTGATAATTATTATAAAGATTCAATAATTAATGAATACTTAACTAATAATATTGAAAGTATTTTAGATAACAGACTAATTGTAGATACTAAAACTTGTATTAATAATATTTTAGATAATAAGGATGACTGCATCGAAGAGTATAATGCCAAAGTTGTACTTCCATCATTATCTTTATATGAAAAAGCTGGAGGAATAAATAGTTTTATCAATAATAAATTTTATACATATTTAAGTAATGGAGCAGCTAATAATTTTTATTATATTGATGATTTAGGAACAATTGGAAACACAAAAAATATTTATTTATATGGACTAAAGCCAATTATAACAATAAAGTCAACTGACGTAGTATCTGGTGATGGATCAAAGGAACATCCTTTTGCATTAGATGATAAGGTTTCTCTTTTATCAGATGCAAATGTTGGCAGTTATATTCATTTCAGTAATAAATTATGGAGAATTGTCAAAAACAACGATAGTACTAGATTAATATTAAATGATACTATTGCTAAAAAAGAATTCACTGATATTCCTTTTTCAATGAATAAAGGTATTGGCAAATATTTAAATACAATATTTTATAATGAATTAGATAAAACATATATTATAAAAAGTAATTGGTATAATGGAACATTTGATAAAAATACTAATTATTTGTTTAATAAAGTATCTGCATATGTAGGACTTCCTAATATTTTAGAATTATTTGTGAATGATGTCGGTAATCATGCTTTAATAAATAATTCTAGATTAGGTGAAACTGTTTTTGAAATCAAAAATAATGGTGTAACTTATAAAAATATTACTAGTAAAGAATATGGAATAAGACCAATGGTAAATATTAAAAATAATTTGAAAATTACGGGGTTGGGGACAATTGATAATCCATATATGATTGAAGGTGAAAGCAAATGAAAAAAACAGCTAAAATACTACTTATAATGGACTTTATAGCAATATTTTGTTTATTTATAACTTATGGACCAATATCTTATTTTAGAGATTTATTAGTAACAACTGCAATGACAACGATGGAGCATCAATATTTAGCTCAGACATTTTATACTGAAAAAATGATTGTGAATATTTTAAAAAATAATGTAATTGATGACAATGGTAAAAGTTCGGATATTTCTCAAATAGTTTTTAATAATAACCATAATACTACTTATGAATCTATTTATGAAGAAAGAATTTTAAAAAAAGATGGCAATGACAATTATAAAGTAATACCAATTAGTGGAAGTGGTTATAAAGGTAGTTTAGTTGCTATATATCAGCCTAAAAAAATTAAACTAGTTATGGCATCAAACTATGGACTTGTAGGAGAAGAACTTGATGTTATTGTTAAAAATAATAAAGCCATACTAGGTATGAATGCTAGTGGATTTGAAGATACAAATGGGGTTGGTAACGGAGGAATTGTTGCAGGAATTCTATTATTTGGAAT
>JAVWDK010000075.1:4207-4416 GCA_036642175.1 Bacilli bacterium | reverse complement strand
AACTATTCCTTACATGTTTTTTTGGGGAATAGCATCAGTTTTGCTTATAAAAAAAATATATCCGTTTTTTTCAAAGTTAATTGAAAAAATACCATATAATTTAGGCGATTTAATAACAAAAATACTTATAATAATTTTATCTTTTGATATGCTTATTTCTTGGTCAGCATTAATCAGACAAGATTTAAGAAGAAGAAACGTACCAGCAT
>JAVWDK010000075.1:0-4197 GCA_036642175.1 Bacilli bacterium | reverse complement strand
CCAGATACTTATTTAAAAAAGTTTTTTCCAAACATGCGGGTAAGGGAGGTAAAGTAATGAATTTTATAATAATAATATGTCTTATATTAATCCTTTCAGGATTAACAATCATCATTATAAAAGACTTTTTATGCCGAAATAATAATAATGTTCCAGTAATTCGCTCTTGTAATAATCATAAGTTTTGCATATTAATTCCAGCTAGAGACGAATCAAAAGTTATTAAGGATTTGTTAAAAAGTATTAAGAGCCAAACTTATAAAGTACCTATGAATGACGTTTACGTTATTGTTGAAGATGAAAAAGATAAAACCGTAAAAATATGTGATAAATATAAAGCAACGGTAATTGTTAGAAAACATTTAAACTTGAAAAGAAAAGGTTATGCTCTTGATGAAGCGGTAAAAGACATATTAAAAAAAGGCAAGAAGTATGATGCTTATTTTATTTTTGATGCAGATAATGTTTTAGATAAACATTTTATTGAAAACATGATTTCAACTTATGATAATGGTTATGATTTAGCATCAGGCTATCGAAATGTTAAAAATGGAGATGATAGTGTTGTTGCAACTACTTCTTCTTTAATGTTTTCACTAATTAATACTATTTTTAATAATCGTAAGATAAAAGAAACAAGAAACATTACTTTTTCAGGAACTGGTTTTTATGTTACTGGCAGCTTAATTGAAAGTTGGGGAGGTTATCCATTTCATTCCTTAACTGAAGATTATGAATTATCATTATATGCTATTTTAAATAATTTAACTACTTATTATAATTTTGATGCTGTTTTTTATGATGAACAACCAGTTAAATATAAACAAACGGTACCTCAAAGGATTAGATGGATTAGGGGTTTTTTTGATACAAGAAGAAAATATGTTCCATTATTAAAAGAAAGTGCTAAAGTTAAATCGAACAATCATGGATCTAAAATAGATGAAATAATTGGTATTATTCAGTATGTTCTTATAGTAGTTGGACTAATACTTTGGCTTTTATCATTATTAGTCATGAGTGTATATGCTTTAATTATAAAAGAACCATATATTAATTTTATACTTCAGTTTATATTCTTACTCTTTTTAATATATTTAGTGTTATTTATTATAACTTTTATAATTATATACATAGAAAAAGATAAATTAAAAATATCTTTAAAGTCAAGAATAAAAGCATTGTTTTATAATCCTTTGTTTATGTTTACGTACGTTCCTTGTGCAGTAAAAGCATTATTAAAAAAGGAAGTTAAATGGGAAAAAACTGAGCATGGAATTAATGAAAAGTAATAAAATAAAAGCAAGAAAATTTTCTTGCTTTTATTTTATTAATATTTTTTTAGTGTTTTTAAAGTTAAGTTTAGCAATGTCTTTTAAAATATCTTCACCATATTTTTTAACAATTTCTTTTCCAAATTCATCAACTTGAATTCCAGCACCCTTAGGAATCGTTTTGCCTAATTTCTTTGACATCTTATCCATTTCATTCAAGAATACGTACCTACTAATAAGAGAAGCACAAGCTACAGATAAGCATTTATCTTCTGCTTTAGTAGTAAAAGTTATCTTTCTAAAAACGTTTTTTTCATCTTTTAAATGGTTAAAATAAGCTCTTGGGAAACAAAACTGGTCAACAATTACTTTGTCATAGTTAAAATTATCTTTTTTCATTAACCCAAGTAACACTTTATTATGCAATACAGCTTTAATTTTATTCATGTTTGTTTCTTGATTGTTATTATATTCAGTATTACTATATATAACTGTCTCGTGAGGAATCTTTTTCATTATTTTTGGTGCGATTTCTATTATTTTTTGATCAGTAAGTTTTTTAGAGTCCCTAACTCCTAATTCTTCTAGAAAAGCAATGCAGTCTTTTGAAACAAAAGAACTAGTAACAACAACTGGACCAAAGTAATCACCAGTACCAACTTCATCTGATCCAATTGAATTTATATAATAATATAAAACTCGTTCTTCATATAAAGTTTTCTCATCTTTTTTTTCTTTTTCTTTATTGGTGTTTTCAGTAGGTATCACCCCACCATTTAGATGTGCTTCAGTTTCTTTCCAAATATTTGCATCAACGTCTGCAGATAAGCCTTGAAACATAACTTTATTTGATTCATATAAGGTTATTATAGTTCCACTTTCTTCAGCTTGAAAAACAGCGTAAGGAGGGGTTTTATCTCTTTTTTTATCTTGATAATAAGCACTCATTTTTTCTTTAGTGTTATTACTTATTTTAAATACTATGACCATTTTTATCACTCCTATTTACATTTTATCATAAAATGTATATTTTTTAATAAAAATATTATATAATGTAAATAGTAAGATAGGAGATTTATATGGATTTTAACGTTATTGATATTATTATTTTTGTAGCTTTACTTTTAGGTACGTGCGTAGGATACTCAAGTGGTGTTATAAAAAAAGCTGCATCAAGCATTGGAATATTTGTTATAATAGTAATAGGCTTAATTATCAAAAACCCGATAGCTAACCTTTTATACACTTATTTTCCGTTTTTTAATTTTTCTGGTAAATATGAAGGATTAAAATCTATTAATATAATTTTATATGAAATAATAGCATTCTTTTTAGTAATGATAGTTTTATTTATTTTATACCGAATATTTTTAAAATTAAGCATCATAGCAGAAAAAATAGTTGAAGCAACCATTATTCTTTCATTACCTGCTAAAATATTAGGAGCAGTCTTTGGCTTTTTTGAAATGTATTTAATAACATACTTAGTAATATTTGTTATAAGTATGCCGATATTTAACGTTCCAATGCTTGATGATTCTTATTTAGCATCAGGTATTATTGATAAAACCCCAATTATTTCAAGATTAACTAATTCCGTTGTTAAAAGTGTTAATGAAATTAAAAAAGAAGTAAACTCAGATCAAAATACCGAGGTTATTAATGATAAAATAATTAAAGTATTAGTTAAAAATAAATTAGTATCACCTAAAACAATTGATAAGTTAAATGATAAAGGTAAAATAAGGGTTAAAAAGCCTAAGCAAAAACCGGTTACTACTTCCAGTAAAACTGAATTAAATAATGATAAAGAAAAAGGAGAATAAAATGATAAAACATTATAATGATGATAATTTCAAAGAAATAAAAAAAGAAACGTACGTACTAGTTGACTTTTTTGCTACATGGTGTGGCCCATGCAAAATGTTAGGATCAGTGCTTGAGAAACTAGATGGTAAAAACGTTATTCCTATTGTTAAAGTAGACGTTGATGCTTCGCAAAATACGGCAGCAGAATATAAAATATTTTCTGTTCCAACTTTAATATTATTTAAAAACGGTAATGAAAAAGATAGAGTATCTGGTTATAGAAACTTAGAAGAATTAGAAAAGTGGGTGGAAAACAATGCGTAGGAATGGTTTTACATTAATTGAACTTTTAGCAGTAGTGGCTCTCCTTGCTATTTTAGTTTCAGTATCCTCAATTTCTGTTAGTTCGATTAAAAAAAAGCAAGATGTAAAAAATTGTGAAAATATGGTAAATAGCATTTTAACTGGTGCTAAAAAATATACTGATGAACATGACAGCGTTTTAGATACGGTTTCTGTTTCAAGTGATAAAACCGCATATATTTCAATAGCAGATCTTAAAAAAGAAAATTTTATTGATGATGACCTTATTAATCCGGTAAATGGTAAGGATATTAGTATTAACTATGATATTAATCCTCCTAAGCCGACTGATGTTAAAGTTAAATTATGTGGTAATAATGACCTAAAAGTTGAATACGTTTTTTCTTGTTTTTGTGAAGGTAACAGGAAGGAATATACTGATGATGGTTGTAAAGTACAAACCACCAAAACCAGATAAAAAAAGAGGTTTTATAAAACCTCTTTTCTGATGATTAAATTATCAATATCTTCGGGAAACTTTTCTGACTTTATGATGTATTCAATTTCTTTGTTAAACTTTTTGCTAATTATTTTGCAGTCTTTTAAAGCATAATTGATTTTTTTAGAATTGATTATATTAAAAAAAATTTTAAAGCTTTTTTCGTTTTTAATGGCTATTAACTCTGCTTTTTTAACGGCGTTACTAGTTATTTTACTATATGCTCTAACAAGCCCACCTTTACCAAGCTTGATGCCCCCAAAGAATCTTATTACTACGGCTAAAGTATTGTTTAAACAATTTTTTTCTAAA
>JAVWDK010000074.1:0-4500 GCA_036642175.1 Bacilli bacterium | reverse complement strand
GCCCCTAATATAATAATTCCTTTTTTTAGTATATATTCTGCTACTAAAGCATCAATAAGCATAATAGTAAAAACGTTGCAATATGAACTTTTACTTATTAATAAGAATGTTAAAATTATATTAATAGAGCCTGGGATGTATAATACTGGTTTTAATGAAGTTATTTTACAAAGTAAGTATGATGAAGGAAAATACTTTTATAATGTTAAAGATAAAATTTATAAATATGAGAATTTATTAAAACGTTTAATATCAAAAAAAGATTTAAGTTCTATTGTAATTCAAATAGTAAGGGCAGTTGAAGATAAGATTCCAAAAAAGACATATAAAGCCCCTTTATTACAAAGTATGATTGCTAAAATAAGTAAAGTTTTCAAATGAAAAAGATTGTTTTATTAAACAATCTTTTTTAAGCACCTTTAAATATGTGCGATTTTTTTATTTGGTAGCGACGGAGGGGATTGAACCCACGACCTTTCGGGTATGAACCGAACGCTCTAGCCAGCTGAGCTACATCGCCATGACTTGTATAATTATAATATCAAAAGATTTCCTAATTATCAAGCTTTATTAGCAAATTTGAAAAAAAAAACATTATTAGTTAAAAAGTTATTGATTAATAGTTTTTTGATGATATAATAAATAACCATACAGTTAGATAATTATACTGTTTAATAAAAATGGTAGGTGAAGTAGTATGAGTAATTTTAATTACGAAACGATTGAACTAAAGACAAAACGTTTAGTTTTAAAAAAGGGAACAATCAATGATTTTATTAAGGTTTATGAATATGATTATAAAAGTTTAATAGGATCAAACGCTCCAGTTAAACAAGAATCTGTGGAAATAATGAAGTGTTTTTCCAGCGGTATTGATTCATATTATAACAAGTGTAAAAAACTTCATATGTATGACTGGATAATATATTTTAAAAATCTTCCAATTGGTAATATTTTAACTAATAATGAAGATAAAAAGAATAATTCTATTGAGATAATTTATAAAATTCATCCTGATTATTGGAATAATGGATACATTAGTGAGCTGCTACCAGTAGTAATTAATTATTTGTTTAAATCTGGCTATGATAATATTGTTTGTACATACTCTGATGGAAATAATAAGGTAAAAAGAATTTGTGGGAAATTAGGATTTATTCCGTATAGAATAAACAAGGATTCATGGAAGACAGAAAGTGGAGATTCAATAGATGATTATGAAGTGATTCTTAATAAGGAAACTTGGCTATCAAGAACTCAAAAAATACTCATAATAAAATGAACCTGTTTGAATATATTATTTTAAATATGATATAATTAATTTAGGAGGATTAATTATATGAAAAAAATTAATGATTTTTTAATCTATATAACAGTTGCGATAGGTGTGTTTTTTCTTATTAAGGCGGTTGGTGATAATAATGCTTCAAGGATTTTAGTTAGTTTATCAATAATTCCAATTATGTTTTTTCCTAGAATTGCTAGAAGTTTATTTCACGTTCACCTTCCACAAAAAATTGAGTTTGTATATCTAATGTTTGTTGTTTTTGCTCAATTAATAGGTAGTGTGTTTAATGTGTATAACATGATTTGGTGGTATGATTCTTTTACACATCTTATTTCGGGAAGTTTAACAGCTGTTTTAGCACTTATGGTGATGGTATGGATGAATTCATATACAAAAAAGAATATTATTTTTAACATTTTATTTATGTTTGCTTTTAGCTTAACGTCCGCTGGGATTTGGGAAATCTTTGAATTTACTAGTGATTGTCTTTTAAATGGAGATACTCAAAATGTTTTAACAACAGGGGTAACCGATACAATGATTGATATAATATATGCAACAGTTGGAACGCTAATTGTTTGTATAACGTATTATATTGAAGAAAAAAGAAGTAAATTACCATTAATGAATAAATTATTATAAATAATGCTGTTTTATAACCATTAAAAAACAATTTGAAGTAATTCAAATTATTTTTTTATCCCATAATAATTGTTTTTAGTATCGTAAAATAAGTTGATTTTAGGTGGATAGTAGGTAAGAAAGGTAAATATTATATATATAATATTTACAAATAAAATTGTTGAATATTCAAAGGATAATTGTTTAAGCTTTATGATCTTGTAGCTTATTATTTCACAAAAGAAATAAGTAATTAACATAATACTTAAAGTTATAGGCATCTGTTCACCAATTAAGTGATACACTGGTAAATACATTGCTAGAAACATTGGAATACTAAGTATTGCTGCGGTAAAGTTAGCAAAACAAGCATTATTTCCAACAACTTTTTTTCTGGTGAATAAAAAGTGTTCAATTACGCCAACTATCATTAACGCACCAAATAATATTTTCATGTGTTCCCAAATGCTCTCGTTTACTGGGAAAAAGATTGAACTTATAAAACACGGGAATTTATCATAAATAAAGTGGAGTGGAAAAGATAATAAAAACGCTAGAACAACCGAACCGATTTTGAGTTTTTTTAAATTCATAAAGCCTCCTTTATATAATTATTATAGTAAGTTATTGTTATATTTATTCGTTTTCATTGTTGACTTTAATAATCATAAATTATACAATGTTTTTGAAAAGAAAAGGTGTTTTAATGGAAGCTTGTAAAGAAATAGAAAGAAGTATTATTACTAAGTTTAGAAAAGAAATTTGGAGAATGTTTATTAGGGCTGTTAAAGAATACAAACTTATTGAAGAAAATGATCAATTAGCAGTCTGTATTTCTGGTGGTAAAGATTCTTTTTTGTTAGCAAAATGTATAGAAGAATTTCAAAAACACCAAAGCGTAAAAATTTCTGTAAAATATATTGTTATGGATCCTGGTTACAGTAAGAAAAATAAAATGTTAATATTAGAAAATGCTAAAAAATTAAATATTAACATAGATGTTTTTGAAAGTGATATTTTTGATTCAGTAGCTAATATGAAAGAAAAATCAGCATGTTATTTATGCGCTAGGATGAGAAGAGGTGCTTTATACTCTTATGCTAAAAAACTAGGATGTAATAAGATAGTGCTAGGTCATCATTATGATGATGTGATTGAAACAATTTTACTTAGCATGTTTTATGGAGGAGAAATCAAAACCATGATGCCTAAGCTTCACAGTGAAAATTTCAATGGAATACAATTAATTAGGCCATTATATTTAATAAGAGAAAAAGATATTAAAGCTTGGGCAAAATATAATCACCTAAACTTTTTGAATTGTGCGTGTAGGTTTACTGAAACGAATAATGAAGGCCACAGTGAAAATTCGAAAAGACTTGAAATAAAAAAATTAATAGAAAGTTTAAATAAAAAAAGCATTTATATTGAAGGAAATATTTTTAAAAGTGTTTCAAATGTTAATTTAGATACCTTAATTGAATATAAAAAGGCTGGTATAAGACATAATTTTTTAGATGAATATGAGGATAAAGATGAAAATAAGTAAAATAGAAGTTGGCCCTTTATTAGAAAATTGTTACGTACTAGAAAAAAACAACGAGATAATCATAATTGATCCAGGTGATGAATATACTAAAATTCAAGAAAAAGTAAATAAAAAGCAGGTGGTTGCAGTACTTATAACCCATTATCATTTTGATCATGTTGGTGCATTAGATAGCATTATTGAAAACCATTGTCATAATGTGATGGATTTTAATTGTAAAGCTGGGGTTTATAAGATTGGTAGTTTTGAATTCGAGTTAATTAATACTCCTGGGCATAAGGAAGATGCTGTTAGTTTTTATTTTAAAAATAATGAAGTTATGTTTGTTGGAGATTTTATTTTTAAAGGTACGATTGGAAGGTATGATCTATCAGGTGGAAATTATAAAGAAATGATAGAAAGTTTGTTAAAAATAAAAAAATACGATCCAAATACATTAATTTATCCAGGCCATGGAAGTAGTACTACTTTGTTTGATGAATTTAAAACAAATCCTTATTTTTTATCATTAGAAGAAGCCTAGTGCTTTTTTTTGCTTTTTGTAGTATTATATTTGAAAGTGGGTGATTTGATGATTAAAACTTATTTAGAATTATTATCAAAAATACGTGAAAAGTTGAATTTCAGCAATGAAGATATAGCACTTTTAGATAAAGCTTACTTAACCGCAGAAAGACTTCATTCTGGAATGAAAAGAAGAAGTGGTGATAATTATATTGTTCATCCTCTTAATGTTGCTTTTATATTAGTTAATATTGGAGCAGACGTTAATAGTATTTGTGCAGCTTTACTTCATGATACAGTAGAAGATACTAACTATACGGTAGAAGAAATAAAGATAGATTTTAATGATGCTATTGCGACTTTAGTAAACGGTCTTACAAAGCTAACAAAACTAGATTTTGAAAGCAGAGAAGAAAGTGATGCTGCTAATATAAAAAGAAACCTATTAAGCATAACAAAGGATATAAGAATTATATATATAAAACTAGCTGATCGTCTTCATAACATGCAAACCCTTGACTTTATGCCCGATAGTAGA
>JAVWDK010000073.1:0-4532 GCA_036642175.1 Bacilli bacterium | reverse complement strand
AGATAATGATTATGAGATGTATACTTATATAGTAAAGTATTTAAAACAAAATGGGTATAATCATTATGAAATAAGTAATTTTAGTAAAATAGGATTTGAGTCTAAACATAATTTAACTTATTGGAACAATCTTCCTTATTATGGATTTGGACTTGGTGCAAGTGGATATATAAATGGTGTTCGGTATGATAATACTAAATCATTAACTAATTATTTAAAGGGTAAGTATCATTTAAAAGAGGATAAATTAACTAAGCATATTAGTATAGAAAACGAATTAATTTTAGGATTTAGAAAAATGAATGGAATTAATAAAAAAGATTTTTATAATAAGTTTGGTATAAAATTAGAAGAATTAAACGTAATAAAAAAAATGTTAGGAAAAGAAAAACTAATAGAAAATGAGAGGAATATATATATTAATCCAAAATATATATATATATCTAATGAAATATTAGTTGATTTTATAGGTGAAGTATGAATAAAGTATTTGAAAATGAATATAAGTATATAGAAAATAAGGAATATTTGCATAATTTAAAGATATTGATAGAATTATTACCAGAATATTTTTTTAAAGTACCAGCTAGTTCCACGGGGAAATATCATCCATCTTTTTCTTTAAATGAAGGGGGATTAGTAAGACATACAAAAGCAGCTGTTAAAATTGCTTATGATTTATTAAATGATGATGTTATTGGTAATATTTTTAATCAGAGTGAAAAGGATTTAATGATTATATCTTTAATATTGCATGATGGGTTAAAGCATGGTTTAATTGAATCTAAATATACGGTATTTGAGCATCCTTTACTTGTTTCTGAATTTATTAAGAATAATAAAGAAAAATTGACATTAAATGATAATGATTTGGAATTTATTACGACAACAATATCTTCACATATGGGGCCTTGGAATACTAATGAATATAGTGATGTTATTTTACCACTCCCTAAAAATAAGTATCAGAAGTTTGTTCATATGTGTGATTATTTATCTAGTAGAAAGTATTTGGATATTAAATTTATGGATAATGAAATTTTAGAATAGGTGTGATATGTATTAAATTTATTTCTCATCGTGGAAATAATTCTCATGGTTTTAAAGAAAATACTAAGTGTGCTATTTTATCATCATTAAGTAATAGTTATATAAGTGGTGTAGAGTTTGACATTCGATTGACTAAAGATAAAAAGATTATTGTTTATCATGATTCGATGATTATGCTTAATAATAGTTTGTATTTTATTGATAAGTTAAATTTGTTTGATTTAAAAGATGAATTAATTAATACATTAGACGAGGTGCTAGTTTCAATTAAAGTTTCTAAAATTCTTTTAATTGAGATAAAATATGAGGGAAAAGATTATAAAGATGTGGCTGATGTAGTTTATAAATGTCTTAATAAATATGCTTTTTTGAATGTTTATTTATGTAGTTTTAATCATAAATTGATTAAATATTTTAAAAAAAAGTATGATTTTAAATGTGGTGTTATTGTTAGTAAGTTGTTTAATAGTTATAGAATGTTTGGTTTTTTAGATTTTAATGTGATTAGATATGATTTATATAAAGTGGTAAGTAATAAAGAAACTTTTGTTTGGAATGTTAATTCAAAGAGGCTGTTAAGTAAGATGGATAATGATACATATATAATAACCGATAAGGCTTATTCTTTTAAATAGGTTTATTACTAAGTTAATTTATATATGGAATAAATGAAGAATAGGAAAGTTATTATTTTAATAAAAACACGCATTGACGTGTTTTATTGTAGTAGAATAATTATATTATAGATGAAAGGAATAAGTTTTAGCTAAAGTTTGTTGTTGATTTAAGAGGTCTTCTTTAATATCATTAAAATTTTCTAATGAATAACTTCTTTTTAGAGTTAGTATTAAATTAATAAGCTTAAAATATGATTTTTCAGATATTTTCCCAAATTCTTTACGCCAACAAATAGGAATTTGTAAAATTGTTCCAGCATTTATGTAACGAGAGCTTTTGTCTAAGTTAGTTATTTGTTCACTTAAAGAAGCATTATTTAAATACATAAAATTATCGGCGAATAAATCTTTTCTGTTTGGAATATTAGACGTTGTACAAGGGCAAACGTAAAAATTATTTTTTTGTTCGGAAATTATAACAACGGCTCTTCCTTGGTTATATGCATGATCTAGTTTAATCTCGTTATTAGCACATAAAAATACTAAATTTTTAGCTAAAACTATTTTACCTAAATTATCATCTTTATTTAGCATAGATACCTCCTATAAATATAAAAATATAATACTATATAGTATTTACATTGTCAATTGTAAGTATATATTTTGTTGTAATTATACATATTTTAATAGTAACCACCTGATGCATTGGCAATTTCTACAATAATTAAAGCATTTTTATCACATGATTTTACAATGGAAAAAATATTTTGTCTTAGTTTTCTTTTAACCATAATAATCAAAATTTTTCTAAATTCATCTTTTCCTTGTCCTTTAAAAGATGTAACTGCAAAATTATTGTTTCTTAATTTTTTTATCATACATTTACTGGAATTAATATTAGTAATAACTATAATTAAATTAGAACCTAAAGCAATTTTTTCTTCTAAAATACTTCCGATTAAAGAACCAACATAACATCCTAAGGCAAAAGCAATTATTTTAAAATAATCTTTTGTTATATTGTTAATTGTTATAGTTGTAGAAAAAATCCATATTAAAGATATAATAAATTGTAAGAAAGCTCCTGTATGTTTTTTTCCATTTGCAACAACTATAAGTCTTAATGTACCTAAAGTGTTTTCAAAAACTTTCAAAAAAAACACTAATATGTAAATTAGAATATTCACATTATCACCATTTTTATTATGATTAAAAAAATATATAATATTCTTTTAAGATATTAATAAAGAATTGTATAATAAAAAATCATATATATATTTTTACAAATTAAGATTTATTATTTTTTTAGATTTATCTTGTTATATTGCAATAATATTTAGGAAAGGATATAATAAAATAGTTATATAAGGAGTGAAAAAGATGTTTAAAAATAAAAAAGTCCATATGATTGGTATTGGTGGTATAAGTATGAGTGGAATTGCTGAAATATTAATTGATTTTAAGGCAATTGTTACTGGAAGTGATGTTACAGAGTCAAAGATTACTAAAAAATTAATTTCTCAAGGTGTAAATATTAAATATGGCCATCATCCAGAAATGATAAAAGAAGCTGATATCGTTGTTTATACGGCAGCAATATCTAAAGAAGACCCTGAAAAAATTGAAGCTATTAATCAAAATAAAATTTTATTTGAAAGAGCTGAATTTTTAGGACAAATATCAAAATTATATACTAATTGCTTATGTATTTCTGGAACTCATGGAAAAAGTACTACTACAAGTATGGTTTCATTGTGCTTTTTAGAAGCAAACTTAAATCCAACTATTCAAGTGGGAGCTTTATTGCCTCAAATAAATGGGAATTCATTTATTGGAAATAAAGAATATCTGATTATGGAGGCTTGCGAATATGTAGATAGTTTTTTGCATTTTCATCCTACAGCAGAAATAATACTTAATATAGATAATGATCATTTAGATTATTTTAAAAATTTAGATAATATTAAAAAATCATTTAAAAAGTATGCTAATTTATTACCTGAAAATGGATTTCTAATTGTCAATAATGATGATTTAAATTCAAAAAATATTTATGCTGGAATAAAAGCTACTATAGTAAGTTATGGAATTATAAATTCAGCAAATTATATGGCTAAAAATATTATAAGTAATGATTTAGGACATTATAGTTTTGACTGTTATTATAAAGATGAATTTTTAGTGCATATTGATTTAGCTGTAAATGGTAAGCATAATGTATATAATGCTCTTGCAACAATTGCTTTAGTAAAAAATTATATTTTTGATATTGAAGTAATAAAAAAAGGTATTGAAAATTATCATGGAATTGAAAGAAGATTTGAATTCATTGGTAAATATAAAGATGTTTTAATTTATGATGATTATGCTCATCATCCTACTGAAATTGCTACAACGATTGAATCAGTTAAACAAATTAAGCATAATGAATCATGGGTGGTATTTCAGCCTCATACTTATTCAAGAACAAAAGAGCATTTTGATGAATTTGCACGAATTTTAGCAGAGTTTGATCATGTGATTATTGCAACTATATATGCTGCTAGAGAAATTAATACATTTAATATTAATGAAGATATGCTAGTAAAAAAAATTAAAGAATATAATGATAATGCAATTTATATAGATGATATTGATAAAATAGTGCAATTTTTAAAGGATAATACTAAAAGTAATGATTTAGTAATTACTATTGGTGCTGGGCCAATAAACAATGTTGGCTTAAAATTTAAAAATTAATATTTTAATTAAAATAGTCTAAAATATAGATAGAATGACTAACATTTATATATATCAATAGTTTTGTTTGATTTTTATTTTATGCCTTTATTTTAATATAAGTAAAATTTTATTTACAAAATAGTA
>JAVWDK010000072.1:0-4571 GCA_036642175.1 Bacilli bacterium | reverse complement strand
TTTTTAATATATAATACATAATTTTTTCTTTCTTTTTTTTTTGATAAATGCTATAATCGTATTAGAAAAGAGGTAAGGTATGAATAAAAAAGAACAAGAAGAAAAATTAGACAGTAAGAAGATTAATGAATTAGTTAGTTTATCTAAAAAGTTTATGAAAATAGCCTATATATTATTAATAATTATTGGTATATATGCAGTTACTATTTTATTAAAAGAGTGGAAAATAGTTGAATTTTTTAAAACTATATTAATGATTATTTCTCCATTATTTATTGGTTTAATAATTGCTTGGTTGTTTGATCCAGCTGTGACATTTTTTACTAAAAAAGGAATCAAAAGAGGCCTATCAACAATGATTGTATATATTATTTTTTTAGGATTAATTGGTTTAATATTAGGCATGATTTTGCCTATGTTATCTGATCAAATAAATGACTTTGTTAAAACATTACCACAAGTTTTTGATAGTATTAAAACTTGGATAGACGAAATATTTGATAATTTAAAAAATATTGAAGGATTTGATGCTAATAGTGTTAAAGATAAAATGTTTTTAAATGTTGAAAATTATGGAAATGGTTTGACAGAATCACTTCCAGCTATAATAGTTGGTTTGATTTCATCATTATTTTCAGGAATTGGTGTAATAGTAATTGGATTAATAATTGGATTTTATATTTTAATGAGTTTTGATAATATAAATGATGTTTTTGAATTTTTACCAATTAAAATAAGAAGTGATAGTAAAAATATAATTGAAGCTGTTAATAAATCTTTACGTAAATTTGTGCAAGGTGCTTTAATTGATTCAACTTTAGTATTTATTGTTAGTGCATTATGTTTAGGCTTTGTTGGATTAAAAGCACCATTACTATTTGGTATCTTTTGTGGTTTAACTAATGTTATTCCATATGCTGGACCTTATATAGGAGGAGCTCCTGCAATAATTGTTGGATTTTCTCAAAGCCCAACAATTGGAATTTTATCTTTAATAGTTATTGTGATAATTCAGTTTATTGAAGGAAATTTTTTTCAGCCTGTTATTATGTCAAAAACAACCAAACTTCATCCAGTAACAATTATGCTTGGATTATTAATTTTCGGATATTTTTTTGGAATAATTGGTATGGTTATTTCAACACCAATTATTGCAGCAAGTAAAGCAATTTTTATGTATTTTGATGATAAATACGATTTATTAAATTTTGATTAAATAAAACTTAATTTTTTAAAATTATTGTTTTTATGTAGAAAGGATTTTTATGGAAAATAAAATAAAAAAGATTTTTATAACAGCAGGAAAAGGACGAAATGGTAAAGATACGGTTTGTTTGTTTATTAAAGAAATTTGCGAAGAAAAAGGTTTAAAAGTTATTAATTTAGCTTATGGTTCTTATATTAAAGAATATACTAAAAAAATAACAGGTTGGGATGGATCTGAGGAAACAAAAGAACAAGTAAGAAGTATTTTGCAACAAATAGGAACTGAAGTAATAAGAGACCAAATTGATGAAAACTTTTTCATTAAAAGAATAATTGACGATATTAGAGTTTACTCTTATTTCTTTGATGTTATAACAATATCAGATGCGAGATTAGAAAGTGAAATAGAAATACCTAAAAAGGAATTAAATAATATTGTTTCTGTTCATGTTGAAAGAACTAATTTTGAAACTAATTTGACTTCGAATGAGCAAAAACATCGTACAGAGACTGGCTTAGATAATTATAATCTTTATGATTATAATATATTAAATAGTAGTACCTTAGAACATTTAAAAAATGAAGTTAGAAAGATGGTTGAAGGTGAACTATGAATTTAAAAGATTTATATATTAATTATTTTAAAAGTAAAGGTCATAAGCAAATACCAAGTGCACCTGTTGTACCAGAAAATGATCCATCAGTTCTTTTTAATACAGCAGGAATGCAACCTTTAATTCCCTATTTGATGGGTAGAGTACATCCTTATGGAACTAGATTATGCGATTATCAAAAATGTATTAGAACTAATGATTTAGAAAGTATTGGAGATAAAACTCATCATACTTTTTTTGAAATGCTAGGTAATTGGAGTTTAGGAGATTATTTTAAAGAAGAAAGTATTGGCTATAGTTTTGAATTTTTAACTAAAATTTTAAATATTCCCGTTAATAGATTAGCAGTTACTGTTTTTGAAGGAGATAAAGATATTCCAAGAGATGAAATAAGTGCTGATGCTTGGAAAAAACTAGGTATAAGTGAAAATAGAATTGCTTATTTAGATGCCTCTAATAATTTTTGGATTGCTGGCAACTCAGGTCCTTGTGGGAGTGATACAGAAATATTTTATTTTAGAAGTAATGATGAAATTCCAGCTAAATTTGATCCTAATGATGATCGCTGGGTTGAAATATGGAATAATGTTTTTATGCAATATAATAAGGATTCTAATGGTACAATAACTTTTCTTCCCCAAAAAAATGTTGATACAGGAATGGGCTTAGAACGAGTAGTAGCAGTTCTTGAAAATGTTGATGATAATTATAAATCAACGGTGTGGAAAGATGTTATAGAAAAAATCGAAAAAATATCTAATAAGAAATATGAAGATAATTTTATAAGTATGCGTATTATTGCAGATCATATAAGGACGGCTGTATTTATTACAGCTGATAAGACGGGAATAAAACCTTCTAATACTGATCAAGGATACATTTTAAGACGTTTAATTAGAAGAGCAATTCGCCATGCTAAAAAGTTGGAAATAGATATTGATAGTAATTGGGAAGAACAAATTGCTTTAGTTATTATTTCAAAATACCAAAATTATTATAATGAGATAAAAGAAAACAAAGAAATTATTTTAGAAGTTCTTCATAATGAAAAAATTAAATTTAATAAAACGTTAGAAAAGGGCTTAAAAGAGTTTGAAAAAATTGCAACCAATTTAAATGATAATATATTAAATAAAGATTTAGCTTTTAAATTATACGATACTTATGGATTTCCAATCGAACTTACGGTTGAATTATCTAACGAGTTAGGTATTATTGTTGATATTGATGGATTTAAAGAAAAATTTATTGCTCATCAAGAACTTTCACGACAAGGATCAGATTTAAAGTTTAAAGGTGGATTAGCTTCTACTGGAGATATAGAAATAAAATATCATACAGCGACACATTTACTTAATGCTGCTCTTAAAAATATAGTAAATAGTAATGTTCATCAGAAGGGAAGTAATATAACTTCTGAAAGAATGCGTTTTGATTTTTCATGTGATCATAAATTGACTGATGATGAACTTATGAAAATAGAAAATTTAGTTAATCAATGGATAAAAGAAGGGGTATCAATAGTTGTAAAACAAATGCCAAAAGAAGAAGCTTTAAAAACAGGTGCTGAATGTATGTTCATTGAAAAATATCCAGATATTGTAACCGTTTATTCTATTGGTAATATTTCAAAGGAATTGTGTGGAGGGCCTCATGTAAATAATACTTCTTTATTAGGAACTTTTAAAATACTTAAAGAAGAAGCAAGTAGTGCAGGAGTAAGAAGAATAAAAGCGGTATTGACAAATAATTAGAAAGTGCTAAAATAAATACATAGACGAAGATATAGGACAATATTATTAATTATTTATTTAAAGAGAATTATCAAATGGTGGAATGATAATATAAACTTAATAATTACTACCTATTAGTTGTATCTGAAAAGAATTACCGGAAAAATCCGTTATCAAATTAAGTTATAAGGTAGGATGGTACCGCGTTTTTACGCTCCTTTATTGGAACGTTTTTTTTTGGAAAGGAAATTAAATGGAAATAAGATATACTACATTAAAACAACAATTATTAGAATTTAGATATTCTTTAATTTTTGCAAAAACAGAAGAAGAAGCAATAATAATTCATAATCAAATAGAAGAATTGAAAAAATTAATGATTAAAGAAATGAGAGAAAAGAAAGGAAAAACAAAATGAGATGTTTTGAAAAAATAAGTTTTGAACAATTTAAAAAAGATATAATTGATGATAAATCATTATATGATAGTTATAGACTACCAAAAAGAAGTACTAAATATAGTGCAGGTTATGATTTTTTTTCATTAATTGATTTTAATTTAAAGCCTAATGAAATAAAAAAAATTCCAACTGGGATTAAAATTAATATGAATTATGATGAAATGTTAATGCTAGTTGTAAGAAGTAGTCAAGGATTTAAATATAATGTTAGACTTTGTAATCAAGTGGGAATATTTGAAAGTGATTACTATAATAACATTACAAATGAAGGTCATGCGTGGATAAAACTTCAAAATCATGGTGATAAGGATTATATTGTTAAAAAAAATGATGCTATTTGTCAAGGAATATTTATGAAATTTTTAACGGTTGATAATGAAATAAAAATAGAAAATGAAAGAAAAGGTGGAAATGGATCCACAGGAGGTATAGTATGAATATTAAAGAAAATGCAAAATTAAATATACTTAATCATAGTTGTGCTCATTTATTAGCACAAGCAGTAAAACATTTATATCCAAATGCTAAATTTTGGGTAGGACCAGTTATTGAAGAAGG
>JAVWDK010000071.1:2764-4598 GCA_036642175.1 Bacilli bacterium | reverse complement strand
CCATTTTCATTTAATATTTTGTCTCGCATTGACATTACAAATTCAATAAATTCATTTTCACTTTTTGAATAATCACCAATGTTGCTTAAATATACAACATCGTATTTTTCTGGTGGAGTAAAAGAATATAAATCTTCAAAATAAAATTTTTCTGCAGTGGCATCTTTTAATTTTGATTTTAATGCGTTAAAATTTGTTTCAGATTGTAAATAATAATTTTTATATTGTGCTGTTAAAAATAATTCCTCAAATGAATTAAAAGTATTGCTTTCATTATATTGATTTTTTTCTTCCCCAACTTTGTCAATGTAAATTTTTTTTATCATTTCATTAAAATTTCCATTATACATTTTATTTAACTTCTCAAAAAAATTAATTGAATCAGCAGTCAAATATTTTTTATATTCGTCAAATTTTTCAAATATTATTGAAGGTTTTTTTATTAAATTACAAAAAGATATATAGTCATAATTCATAATTAATGCGCGCTTTAAGTCATAAAAATAAAAGGTATATTGATTTATATCAAATGAATCAACCTGTTTTGCACCTAAAAGATATGCATTTAAGGTGAAATCTCCACTTCCAAGTGATGTTAGAACTTTTTTTTCTGAAAAATCGTAATTTGACATATATTGACTAAGAGCTTCGTTAGAAAAAGCATACACAGGTCCATTTGCATTAAATGGATTTTTTTGTTCTACAAAAAGTGAATCTGATTTTTGTATTTCATTTTGATTTTTATTACTATATAAACATTTACCAGAATAATCATAAATAGGCAAATCAAAAGCATTTTTTGTGCAAATATCACAAATATATTTAATAAGTTTATCTAATGTGTTGTTTTCCATCGTATTACTTGAAACTGGAAGAATTATGCATGAAATATATTTTGATTCTATGGCACCTTCTACTTGAACTTCTCCCATTGAAACACCACGTGTTTCGTTTATTGAAATTAATTTTGATTCTATTTCCTTTGATATACCAAAAGAAATATACGAAGGATTAAAACAATCTAACTGAATTTGCTTCTTCACTGCAATTTCAATAAAATAATGATTTGGATTAAATAATGATACAATGTTTTCGTGAATGTCTTCATTATAATACATCTTTTTTTTATCATCAGAAATATTTAATTTAAAAGGTGAATCAGTTGGCAAAATTCCTTTTTCTTTCAACGTTTTTCTAGAGTATATACCTTTTTCTTTTAAAATTGCTTCTAATTTTTCATATGATTTTGAATAAATTCTGTCACCCAATTGATGAATATAAAAATCTATCATTTTTTAACCACCTTCTATAAATAATTATACTACAGTTATTAATAAGATTATTTAGTATAAGATAATTTTATAATTCAAAATCATCTTTATTCTTCTCTTTAGTTGAAAAATTTTTAGTATCATAAAAAGTATTTTACTCGATTGCTCCATGTTCATATAAATCAATAAAAACTCTTGATCTTTTTTTATCTTGCCATCTTGATAATCTATTCTTAATAAAATTAATGATTTTTAAGAACTTATTTTTTCATTTGCTAGGTCCATATTTTAAATTGAAGTTATCCTCTTTTAATTCTTCAATTTTATTATCTTTAGATCCAGTATCTAGTATTTATTTATTAGGTTTTAATGTTTCTATTACTTTAAAATTCATAAAAAAATGTCTTTCTTCCTAGAAAGATAACATCTTTGTTTTTATAAAATAAAAACTTACAAACCATATTGATTCATAAGCTATCTTCAAATGGAGCAAGTGACCAGAATCGAACTGGCATCTTAGCCTTGGCAAGGCCACATACGAACCATTGTACTACACCTGCATT
>JAVWDK010000071.1:0-2664 GCA_036642175.1 Bacilli bacterium | reverse complement strand
TTATTGGAGGACCTAGTCGGATTTGAACCAACGATCAGGGAGTTGCAGTCCCTTGCCTTAGCCACTTGGCTATAGGTCCATCAAATTAACAAATTAATTATATCAAATTACATTTAATTTAGCAACTACTTTTTTAAAAATCTAATATATTCTATGAAAATAATAATTAAATATCCCATAATTGCTATAATAATGTAATTTAGTAAGAAAAATTTAAAAGAAAATGTTATAATATTTTTAGAAGAGTGATAAATATGGAAAGATATAGTCCGAAAGTAACAATTGGTTTAACAAATCAACAAGTTGAAGAACGAATTAAAAGTAAGTTAGTTAATTATGATACTGTAGTATCAACAAAAAGCAATTTACAAATAATAGCAGCCAATATATTTACTTTATTTAATTTTTTGAATTTAATGTTAGCTTTAGCTTTATTATTAGTTTGTTCATATAAAAATCTCCTTTTTATGGGAGTTGTAATTTGTAATATATTTATTAGTACAATACAGGAATTAAGAGCAAAACGAATAATTGACAAACTTTCAATAATTGCTAGTACAAAATTAAATGTAATTAGAAATGGTAAAATAGAAAAATTATTAATTAATGAAATAGTTCTTGATGATTTAATTGAATTTCAAATAGGTAATCAAATCGTAACTGATTCAATCATAATTGAAGGTGAATGCGAAGTTGACGAATCATTTATAACAGGAGAATCAAAAACAATTGATAAAAAAGTAGGTGATATATTACTATCAGGAAGTTTTATAACTAGTGGTTCTGTTATTAGTAGAGTAGAACATATTGGACTAGATAATTATACAGCAACAATATCAAAAGAAGCAAAATATATAAAAAAAACTAATTCAGAAATAATGCATTCATTGAATAAAATTTTAAAAACAATTGGAATAATAATAATTCCACTAGGCATCCTTTTATTTGTTCGGCAAAACAGTATTTCAAATAATACGCTAACTAATTCTGTTATTAATACAGTAGGTGCATTAATTGGAATGATTCCTGAAGGATTAGTTCTTCTTACAAGTACTGTATTTGCTATAGCAGTTTTGAGATTATCAAAACATAAAGTTTTAGTTCAAGAACTATACGCAATAGAAACAATAGCTAGAATTGATACATTATGTTTAGACAAAACTGGTACAATAACAGAAGGAATAATGGAAGTCGAAAACATTATAAACTTAAATAAAAATTATAATATAGAAGAAATACTTTCTAACCTTGCTCATGGCTTTAAAGAAGCAAATCAAACCATAAAAGCACTACAAAATAAATATCCTAAAAAGACAAATTATCTAATTTCTGAAATAATTCCCTTTTCATCTTTAAAAAAATGGTCAGGAATTTCTTATCAAAATAAAGGAACCTTTATAATTGGAGCTCCAGAATTTATATTAAATGATACATCATCAATTAATATTTATTTAGAAAAGTATTCAGCAGAAAATCGCATTTTATTATTAGCCCATTCTAAAAAACAAACAATTAATAAAACAATTCCTAATGATATAGAAATAATTGGACTAATACTAATTCAAGATAAAATAAGGGAAAATGCCATAAAAACAATTTCTTATTTTGATAAGCAAAATGTTGATATAAAAATAATATCTGGAGATAGTGTTTTAACCGTATCAAATATTGCAAAAAGAAGTGGAGTTAAGAACTATGATAAATATATTGATTTATCAAAAGAAAAAAACATTAATTTTGACAAAATAGTCGAAAAATACACAGTTTTTGGTCGTGTAAATCCAACTCAAAAAAAAGAAATAATTCTATCTTTAAAAAGATTAGGAAGAACAGTTGCTATGACAGGTGACGGAGTAAATGATGTTCTTGCCTTAAAAGAAGCTGATTGTAGTATTGGACTTGGTAATGGTACAGAAGCCGCAAGAAATGTTTCTCAATTAGTTTTATTAGATACTAATTTTTCAGCAGTTTTAAAAATAGTCATGGAAGGTAGACGTTCAATTAATAACATTGAAAGATCGGCAACCTTATTTTTAGTAAAAACTATTTTTGCCACTATTTTAGCTCTCTTATTTTTATTTATAAACTTACCATATCCTTTTATTCCAATACAACTAACCTTAACAAGCACAGTCACGATTGGTATTCCTTCATTAGTACTTGCTTTGGAACCCAATCATAATATTATTACTGGAAAATTTTTACCAAATGTAATAAGTAAAGCTATGCCTGCAGCTTTTACAATAGTTATTAATATAATAAGTATATTAATATTGTCACAATTATTTCAGATTGATATAAAAAATTCTTCAACAATGTGTGTAATTTCTAATGCTACAATTGGATTTTTACTATTGTATAGAATTAGTCAGCCATTTGATTTATTAAAAAAAGGCTTATTTATATCTATGCTATCATTATTCATAATTCAATCTATATTTTTTAATAAAATATTTTCTTTAGTATTATTACAACCGATTGAAATAATTTGCTTATCATTAATTTTATTAACATCATTATGGTTTTTTAAACAATTTGAAAACTTGTATCAATATATTTTAAAAAAACATCCCCGTTGGTTTAAATAATATGTTAAAATATATTTAGAAGCTGGTGTTAATATGAAAAAAAAAATAATTTATATAGGAATAACTTTATTAATAT
>JAVWDK010000070.1:0-4625 GCA_036642175.1 Bacilli bacterium | reverse complement strand
TATTATACTAAAAAAACCACACCTTGTGTGGTGCGGTTCAAATTTGAATTAAGGGCGAAGTAGTATTTTTACTGCTTCGCTATTTTTATACCACTTGACTAAGTCTGTATTCTACAGGACTCATCCAAGATAGTTTTTATTTGATTCTCTGATTATTATAATGGTTCTTAATTAAAAGAATATTCAAAATGTTAAATGCAATTTATAGAAAGTAATATCAATTTATACATCTATCTTGATTAATTTCCGTTTTTGGATTATCTTGCATTTCTCAAAGTTATTATCTTTCGATTATTTTATTTGTTTCATTGTTTATAACATATTATTTTATAATGAAACAATTTTTAGGTAGCTAAATATATTAATATAAAACTTGTTTTGGTTATGAAATTACCTGTTATTTTTAATTTTTTGTAATATATTTTTAATGTTAGCATCAGATATTTGATAGTTATAGATTCGTGCATTTTCTCTAATGGATTCAAATTCCAAATTATATTTAGAAAATGATAAAGTTCCAATAAATAATTCATTGTCTGTAAGATTTATTATTTCTTTTTGAAATAGTTCCTCCAATCCTTTATAATCAGTATCATTTATATGTGATTTTGCAGATAACAAATAAATATATAATATATAATCTTTCATTCTATTACTATTATTATAACGCATTCTTTTATAATATTTTTCAAGATTATTAAATACAAGATTAACATATATGGTTTCAAATATTTTACGTTTGAGTATATTTATATATTTCCGATCGTAACCTGTTTCTATGCCTATTGATCTTAACAATTGAGCTTCAATTGTGGAGTGACCTCTAAAATGATTTTTTAAAGTACTGCCTTTGAGGTGTAAAACTTGTTTGTTTGTAAATATCTTTTTTTTAACGAAATTTTCAATTCTTTTTATTGCGTATTTCAAATAACTATAAGAAATAATTGTACTCATTTTATTACGTATGTAATATGATTTATCTTCAAGTTTTACTATAGTGTCAAATCTATTTTTATTAAAATTTACATTTAAGTTATAAATTTTTAGATGACCTTCAAGTTCATTTTGAATTGCATCTAAACTTTTCATTTTCCATTTTGATGTGTAAATAGAATGTGCAATATGAAGGGCTAAAATGATTTGTATAGTACTAAGTACTTGTTTAATATATATTGTACAAAAACTACTAAAATAAAGCTCTATATACTTTGTATTAAGAAATATAATAAATAAAAATTCAATGTAATTATATTGTGCTAGCATCAAGTAACTAAAATCAATAATTTTATGATGTAATTTCGTCATAATATCTTGTTTGAATATAGATGAATTGAAATATTCAAAATACATGAACAATAAAATTGTAACAATAATAATTATAGTCAAGGTACTAATTTGTTCTGAACTATCTACAAAAAATGTAATAAGGTAGGCAAAAAGTATTTTTTGCTTATCTTTCATCTTTTCAGGTTTTAGGAACATGCTTAAAGATAAAATATACAGAACTACTAAATTCCCACTAAATAAGTTATCCATATGTACGAGTCCTCTTTCACAATAATAATTATTGATTTTTATATTTACTTTTTCGATATTAGAATACTTTAATATTATTAAGATTGATTATTCAATTAATTTAGGTAAAGTATCTATCTTTATAATAATAACACTTTTAGTAGGCTAATTGTAAGTTATATTGAAAATAACTAAATCAAACTTGTTATAAAAAACGATTGATTATTTCTAAACAGTAAAATTATTTATATAACTATGATTTAAAGTGTTGATGAAGTGTTGTATAATGAATAAAAGTGATTGTTATTTGCTTATATACTAAAGTGTATGATAAAAGAATAATGAAAGTGAGAGGTAGTTTTAATGAAATTATTTTTGGAAATAAATGACTGCTTGAACAAAAATAGGAAATTAATCGAAGTTTCATATAACAATAGTACAACGCTTCGACAATTATTTGATGAAAACATAATGGATTCTCCTAAGTGTTTGTCTAATAATGTCATCAATCCTTTAGAAGATGTTGAATTTTATTATCATAACGATGTATTACATTGGGATTGCAAAGTAAATGATATGTTAATAATTGATTTTGTCGAAAAATATCCTAGCTGTAAAGCTAAAATCCCTGTCGATATTAATTTCGGAGGTTTTGGTGCCACACCACAGGATTATTTAGAATTTGCAACAGAATTATATGCAAATGTTAATGATTTTATTAATGCAAATCCTATTCTTATTATGTTTCTTGGTTATACTTTAAATTCATGTAAAAGAAATATAAAAATATGGATAAAGAAAAAAAGTAATACGTGCCTTAAATTTTCTAGTTTTAAGAATTCTTTATATGAAAAGAAAACATGGGAATTAGATGATGTTAAAAAAGCTCTTGATTTAAGTGCTAAAGATTCAATTGTCATTATGCTGTCTATGGGTTATGGTTACAATAAGAAAACTAAAATGTTTTTTTAAAAAAGAAAAATTAATAGTGACTAATTTATTTAAAATAGGAAAGAAAAATGACATACTAAATTAAAACAGTGAAAGCACATTACGCTCGTTAGACTAAGTTTCGTACCCTAATAAGCAATGATGTTGTTTCTGTTAAGGTTATTGTATTAAAAACCTATTTTGGAAGGATAGGTTTCAATATTATAGAAACGAAGTTAAACGGCTTGAATTATAATTTGATAATAATCGTATTAGAATAAAGAATTCATTCGTTTAAAAGATGTAGAAAAAATGGACTCACAACAAAATAATCTATATGAGAAATTACTGGTAAGCTTTTTCTTGAATGGTTGGTTTATTGAAATGATTTTAAAGCCAACCAATTCTTGAATTCTAACACGATTACTTCTTTTAGATGTGTACCGCTTAATTTGTTCATAATTAATACCTGCTTTACTCAATCAGAAGCAAATAGTTATCTATATCATAAAATTATAAAACGAAATGCAGTGAATTATTAAATAAAGCTAAGTTATCAAGTAATATAAAATGTGTATTTAGACTTAATAATATCAATTGTTTTTTGAAAATGTCTCAAAAAAAACGAAACTTAAGCGGGTAAAAGAGTATTTGCTAAAATATTAAATCATTATATATAACAATACTATTCGTGATTGATGATGAGAGAATCAGTAAATTTCCAAGAATAATCTTCATGCATATCCCTCACTACAAGATTTAATGACCTTATATTTATATTCTTCATTTATTCTTAGATTTACCTTTCTTATATATAAATCCCGATAATTTGGAAGTTAATTTTATACTATATTTAAGACGTTATTATTTTTGAATGAGATAGTTAGTAGTAAAAATTTATATGTTATTTAATAAGGTCAAGTAATGATATAATTATAGGTAGAGTAGCAAAAGAGGTGGTAATAATGTGTATCTATTTAAAAGAAACAAATATTGAGTTAACTTATAAAAAAAGAGAGCATGTAATTCCTGCCTCTTTGGGTGGAAAGGTTACGCTACCTATTGGCACTGTTTCTGATCAAGCCAATGAATTATTCTCAAAAGCAGAAAGAATCGCAGTTAGAGAAACATTGCTTTCCATTAATAGAAATAATGTTGGGCCTGGTAAACGAGGTTCTAAAGGAGTGAAAAAAGTAGAGACTCCAACAATGAGAGCTTTGGAGGTTGTAGTGGAAAATAAGGAAAAACCAATTATGCCAGTGAAACTTGGTTTTCTTCATTTTGGAATAGCGTATGTTATACCTCAAGTTTTTTTGGAAATGAGATCGGATGCTTCTTTTAAATTTCCTATTTATTATGAAGGATTTTCTAAAACAGATACAAATGATTTTTTTCATAGTCTATTTGAATTTATTGATAGTGGAAAAATGAAATATGTCTTAGTTAAAACAGAATTAAATAGAACTGAAAGGTTTATTAATATCGGTCATTTCAAAAATAAATGGTTTCTTTACACAAATATTAGTGGGCTGAATATTATTAATTTATTGAATGCATTAAAAAAAAGAGTACCAAATAAAATTATCATTATGCCCTGTATTGCCGAAAAGTATCATTACTCTTATATCTTAGAAAAAATGCTTGATGTCAGTTTTACTTTTATTTATTTGAAAACTGCTTTTAATTTCACATCTCTAATCTTAGGAGAAGAATTTATGATGAATGAACAGTTTGATGATTTAAGATTTGCCTTGGTAAATGTTAGAGGTTTAGATTTGTATACTTGTAATGAACCATGCCCAAATTGGTTAAAAGAATGGGCCAAAAATAATTTGAATCATTATGAGCATTTTGTAGCAATAAGTGTAGAAGGAGACTACATCAAAGCATATGTAAGGTTCTATTCAGGAATACCAATGGTTATTAATATAGGAAGAAATGTTTGCAGTTATTCCATGAAAAAAATTTTGAAATGTGATTGGAAAAACAGAAAAGAAGAGATTGTGAATATCTCTAATTCAAAAAAGGAGAGGAGACTATGAACGTATGAATAAATCTAGACACTAAACTGATGAAAAAATATGTCGATAGTACCATTTTCATAGTGTTTTTATTATTGTAAAATGGTATAATATGGTTGCAGTAATTAGAGGTAAATAAAGTCTCCATAAACTTCGTGA
>JAVWDK010000069.1:0-4954 GCA_036642175.1 Bacilli bacterium | reverse complement strand
AAAGAATAAACATGAAACTATTTTTAATATAACTATTAATAATATTAAATTTAATTTTGAATTGATTGATAAAACAAACATAGAAACAATTAAATATTATAGTGATAATGAATACCAGTGCATTTTACCATTATTTAAAAATAAAAAATTATATACTGACATATTATGTCAAAAAAATGATATTCAATATTGGTATAATTCAATAAGCAATCCATCAAGTAAGCTTACTGAATTTAGAAATAATTATAAATTAGAAAAATTATTAGATGATAAAAGTAAAACAAAAAAAATAAACTTAATTACAATTTATCAAAATAATTTATTAGAAAACAAGTATATAATTTTAAACAATTATAAAGGAATAAATATAATAAACAAAAATAGTGTTAAAACAATAGAATTATTTACTAACGATGTATATGAGCAGACTATAAAAGGCAAATTAGGTGCTTATTATGTAATAGCTGATTATAATAAAAAGTATGAGTTTAGTGATTTTTATGTAGTAAATATATTAACTGGTAAAAAGGAAATAATTAAAACAAACTATAAAATATCGTTTGATACAATTGTTCAAGGAGAATATGATAATTCTTTATATATATATGATAAAGAAAATAAAAAACAATATCAAATCAAAAAAGACCGAGTTTTTTTAAATTCTTCTTTAAAAGTATATCAAAATGGTGAATTTAAAACAATTAATAATACAGCTAATTTATATTTTGACAAACAAATTAAATATCAAATCAAAAAAGATAAAATTTTCTTAAATAAAACTTATTTATTTACTACAAATAATCAAATTAAGTATGATAAAGATTATATTTGTGTAATTGATAAACAAGAGCTAAAATGTTATAATCAATTAACAGGATTAAAAACAGTATTAGAAAATAGTGAATTTGAATTTAATAAAACATTGTCTTATGATTTATATGTAAAATAGAAAGAGGCAAAATATGAATTGGCATGCAAAAAGTATTGAAAAAATATATGAAGAATTAGACTCTAGTGAAGAGGGATTAACAGATTTAGAAAAATCTAATCGCATATTAAAATATGGATTAAATATTATGCCTGAAAAGTTTGAAATAACAATTGGGAAAATATTTTTATCACAATTTATTAATCCTATAATATATATATTGATTTTTGCAGCTATTTTTTCTTTAATTATTGGAGAGTATATTGATACATTGTTTATTGCGATTGTCGTTATAATAGATGTTATATTAGGAACTTATCAGGAATGGCAAGCCGAAAAAAGTGCTGATAGTTTAAAAAATATTATGAAAATTAAAGCCAAAGTAATAAGAAATAGTAAAGAAATAGATGTTGATTCACAAGATTTAACTATTGGAGATATTATTTTATTAAAATCTGGTGATAAAGTGCCAGCAGATATTAGAATTATAACCTGTTATAATTTAACAATTGATGAATCATTTTTAACTGGTGAATCAGTTGCCAGTATAAAAAACATGGAAATTATAAGTGAAAACACTTTGATAACTGATAGAAAAAATATTTGTTATGCTGGTTCAAAAGTAATGACCGGAAGAGCAAAAGGCATAGTTGTAGCCGTTGGTGTAAATTCAGAAATGGGTAAAATTGTTGATAAAATTGAAACAATTGATGAAACAAAATCTCCTTTAGTAATAAGAATGGCAAAATTTACTAAACAATTAAGTATTTTAACTGCAATATTTATACTCTTATTAATTATAATTTTATATTTTAAAGGATACGTATTAAAAGAAATATTCTTTTTAGTTGTTGCTTTGTCAGTATCGGCTATTCCTGAAGGATTACCTATTGTTTTAACCGTTACTTTATCTATTGCTACTAAAAGAATGGCAAAACGCAATGTAATTGTAAGAAAACTAAACTCAGTTGAAGGACTAGGAAGTTGTACTATAATCGCTAGTGATAAAACGGGAACACTTACATTAAATGAGCAAACAGCTAAAATAGTAATGCTTGCTGATAATAGTGTTTATAATGTAACTGGGCAAGGATATAATGGAGTTGGACAAGTAATTCCTGTTAATCTTGAAGCTCAGTATAAGGATAGTATTATGGCTTTAGAAGATTTAGTGAAAAATTGTATTATAAATAATGAAGCCTCATTAGAATTTAAAAATAATATATGGATAAATAGTGGAGATGCTATTGATGTTGCTTTCTTATCTTTAGAGAAAAAAATTGAAATAACGAAAAATTATAAATTACTTGGAAGAATACCATATGAATCAGAAAAGAGATATTCAGCGGCATTCTATGAGGAAAAAAATAATTATTATGTTACTATTAAGGGATCAATTGAAAAAGTATTAGAATTTTGTACTAACATTGATAAAGAAATAGTTAAGTTTAAAAATGATGACTTGTCGAAAAAAGGTTACCGCGTTATCGCTGTTGCTAAAGCTAAAATAAAAGAATTTCAAGAAAAAATCGGTTATGAAGATAAAGATATTCCTAATTTAGATTTTATTGGTTTAGTAGGTTTTATTGACCCAATAAGAGAAGAATCTAAAATAGCGCTTAATAAATGTTTAAAATCTGGTATTAAAGTTGTTATGATAACTGGTGATTCTCCATTAACAGCTAATAAGATTGCTAAAGATTTAGGATTAATAAATAAGCCAGAACAATTATGTACAGGGGAAGAATTAAATGAGAATTTAAAAAAAGGAGAGAAAATATTTGATAAATTTATTGAAAACAAACTTGTTTTTTCTCGCGTAAATCCTTTACAAAAACTTGATATAATCAAAGCATATAAAAGAAAAAATGAATTTGTTGCTGTAACAGGAGATGGTGTTAATGATGCTCCTGCCTTAATTGGTGCTAATATTGGTATTGCAATGGGTTCAGGAACTGACGTTGCTAAAGATAGTAGTTCTATAATTATAACAGATGATAACTTTTTATCAATTGTTGCTGGTATTGAAGAAGGAAGACATGCTTATAATAATATAAGAAAGGTAACATATTTGCTAGTTTCGTGTTGTTTAGCAGAAGTATTATTTTTCTTATTGTCAATCGTATTTAATTATCCTATTCCTTTATTAGCTGTTCAATTATTATGGTTAAATTTAATTACTGAAGGAATTCAAGATATTGCTTTGGCTTTCGAAAAAGGCGAAATAAATATTATGAATGATAAGCCAAGAAAAACAAGTGAAAGTTTGTTTGATAAATTATTAATTCAAGAAACAGTTATATCAGGTGTTGCTATAAGCTTAATTGCATTTATTGTTTGGATTTTTCTGCTTGATGTTGCAAAATTCGAGATAATTTTTGCTCGAAGTTATATGATGTTATTGATGGTGTTTTTACAAAATGTTCATGTTTTTAATTGTCGTTCAGAATTAAATTCGACATTTAAAATACCACTTAAAAATAATAAATTTGTTGTCTGGTCGGTTGTATTTACATTAATGTTTCAAATAATTGTTTCACAAACAAGTATATTAAATGATGTTTTAAAAATTTGTAAAGTGCAACCACTTCACATAATATATTTGTTTTTAATGGCTATACCATTGCTAATAATAATGGAAATATTTAAAAAGCGTAAAAGAAGAATAATTAAATGTGTTAAAAGGAGGATTGAAGTATGAAAAAAGGTTTTACAATTGTTGAATTAATAAGTGTCATTGCAATTATAGGATTACTTGCAATTTTAATTATTCCTAATGTTAAAAATATGATTGAAAATTCAGAAGAAAAATCATACAAGGTGCAGATAAAATCAATCAAAGATTCAGCAGAGAGTTTTGCTAATGAATATTTTTCGCTTTTTCCAAAAGAAAATGATGCTTCGGTAACTGTTGATTTAAAATTATTAAAGGATTTGTCTTTTATAGATTATAAAATTAAAAATCCAAAAAATTCAAAATATTTTTCGGATGATAGTCTAATAAGTTTAACGAGGAAAGAAAATACATATAAAGCGACTATTTATCTGCGTGATAGTAAAAAAATATCCAATTTAACTAAATATAGAAAACATATTGTCATGTTAAAAGAAAAAAACCTTTATTCAGGTAGTAATTATAAATCAGCTAGTAATATTGTTGTTTCTAATTTTGATGAATTAATTTATCCCAATACTAAATATTCTGTAGCTGTTATTAATGAACCTTCAACAATTAATAAAGGATTTCAAACGATAACATATACAGTTACGATAATAGAAGATGCTCAAACTTATGTTTATACTGTAAAAAGAGATGAAAAACCGTAATTAGATTTTAATAGTGCAGTAAATCTTGTAAAAAAAAAGTATTTATATTATAATAATCATTATTGTTAGATGGTGATGAAATGGATATAATTAAAATAACAGATTTAGACTTTAAATATAATGATAAAGTGATTTTTGATAAATTAAATCTTACTATAGAAGAACATAAATGGTATACATTAATTGGGAATAATGGTTCTGGTAAAAGTACTTTAGTTAAACTAATGCTAGGATTAATACCAACTAATAATATTATAATTGATAATCTATTATTATCTAAAAATATTTTTGAAACGAGAAAAAAAATAGGAGTAGTTTTTGAAATTCCTGATAATAATTTGGTTTGTGAAACAGTTAAAGAAGAATTAGCTTTTTCATTAGAAAATATTGGTACAGATGTGTCGAAAATAGATGAACAAATAAAATATATTACCCAAAAAATAAATATCAAGAATTTAATTGGTAAGACAATTAATGAATTAAATAATCTTGAAAAGCAAAAAGTTGCATTAGCATCATCTTTAATGACAAATCCTAAAATATTAATCTTAGATGAAGCATTTACATATTTAGATAATCAAGAGAAAGATAGTATGTTATCTATTTTAAAAAACTTGAATATTACAATTATTAATATTACTCACAATATTGAAGAATCTTTATATGGAGATAATATAATAATTTTAAATGATGGAAAAA
>JAVWDK010000068.1:0-5033 GCA_036642175.1 Bacilli bacterium | reverse complement strand
GAAAGCTAGACAGCTATATTTAGATGTTGAAGAAAAAAATGGTAAGGTTGATATTAAAAGATTGAATAAGATAAAATCATGGATAAAGGTAAATATATTTACCTTAGTTCCAAAGGAAAGTACAGATAAAGGTTATTTGAAAATATTTTTCCTTTGTGATTTAAAAGAATATAAAAAGGAAAGTGAAAAGTATTTATTACCTAATATATATAATAATACAGATTTTTTAGGATTGATATATCAATCTTTTTTTCATATAAAAATCCTTTCTATATTATTAAAAGGATTTCTATTTTAAACAAATTATTAACATATTTAATCATCTTTTTTTATTTGTATTAATTGCTGGATTATAGTAATTAACTTGATTTTTACCATGGTTTTTACTGTAATATAAAGCTTCATCTGCTTTTTTGAAATTTTCTTCATATGATATAGTAGAATCGTATTCTACAAAACCAATACTAGTTGAAATCAAAATTTCATTATTAGGCATTTTAATCGTATTAATTTTTTTTAAAATACGTTCAAGTAAATCATGAGCATTATGAATATCTATTTTTCTAAGAAATAAAATAAATTCATCGCCCCCAAATCTTCCTGCCAAATCACTTTGTCGTATAGATTCTTTTAATAATTGACCTAATTTATTTAAAACATAATCACCTTCTGGATGGCCAAAAGAATCATTAATAAATTTAAAATCATCAATATCTATAACAACTAAAATATTACAACTTTCTACATTTGACAAATTTTCAACTTGAGCCTGAAAAGCATTTTTATTATATAATCCAGTTGTTTTATCAGTTTGGGCTTCTATTTGATAGAATTCGTTTTTTGCACGTAATAATTCATTAATCTGTTTCAATCTTTCAATTTCTTGTTTTAATTCATTATTTTCTTTTATCATATTTTCGTTTATTTCAATAATTTCTCGAAAAGATTCCTCTGACATCATAAATTTCATCTCCAATGGTTTAATAACTCTTTAAGATTATACTACAAATAAAAATAAAATGTCAAGAAACTTTTCAAATCATAAATTTTCATTTTAAAACAATATTTTATTCTTTTATTTTACATTAAATAATAAAATTAAATAGTAAGTGGGTGTGTCATGCAAATAGTTAATAATCTTAGAAATTATTTATTGGAAGAAGAACTAAAAATTAATGTTTTTAAAAACAAGGTAAACATTGTTAATTATACTAATATTGATCATTTTGATAACAATAAAGTGATAATTAAACATAAAGAAGGAAGTATCTTAATAAACGGTGAAAAATTAGTTGTATCAAAACTTCTTATTGATGAAGTATTAGTAGAAGGTCTTATAAAATCAATAGAATTGAGATGATTTATGAAAAGTATATTAGTTATTAACGTTAAAGGAAAAAATATTGAAAACTTTATTAAAAAATTAAAAAACAATCAAATTGAATTATATAAAATTAATTATTTAAATAGAAAAGAAGTAAATATTTCAATCAATTTTTACGATTATTCAAAAATATTAAAAATCAAAACAATATATGAAATTAAAATAATTAATACAGAAGGTTTAATTAAAATAAAAAAAGTATTAAAAAAAAATATGGTTTTTATTTTTATGCTTGTAATTGGTCTTATCACTTTAATTTTTCTTACGAATATTATTTTTAAAGTAGAAGTAATTCATAATGAAGAAGCCGTTCGTAATTTTATAATTGATGAATTAAAAATATATGGAATTGAAAACAGACATTTTATCAAAACTTTTAAACAAATAACTAATATAAAAAAACAAATTTTAAGTAAACATAAAAATAAAATAGAATGGTTAGAAATAGAACGAAAAGGTACTAAATATCAAATAAGATTAGAATTAAGAAAAACATCTACTGCTAAAGAAAATCATACTTTGTACCATATTGTTAGTAAAAAAGATGCCATTATAAAAAAAATTGAGGCTAGTAGTGGTGAAATAGTCAAACAAATAAATAATTATGTAAAAACTGGAGATCTAATTATTAGTGGAAATATTAATTTAAATAATATTTTAAAAGGAAATGTGAGTGCCAAAGGAAATATTTATGGTGAAGTTTGGTATAAAGTAACAGCAGAATATCCTTTAACATATAATGAAAAACGTTTAACTGGTAAAACAAAAACAACTTATGCTATTAAAATGCTTAATAAAACTATAACTTTGTTTGATTTTAATCCTTATAAAAATAAACAGACAAGAGTTAGTAATATTTTTGAAAATTTATTTATTCCTATTGCTTTTATAAAACAGAAAGAAGAAGAATTATTAGTTATTGAAGAAATAAATACCATAGACGAGGCAAAAGATAAAGCAATTTCTTTAGCATATAAAAAAATTGCTGAAAAATTAACTGATAAAGAATATATAATTAATACTCAAGTATTGTCTACTAGTATAAAAGAGAGTAAAATAGAAACTATAGTATTCTTTACTGTTTATGAAAACATAACAGCTTATAAAAAAATGGAGGAATGAGTAATAATGCTAAGGGAAACAATTATTGATATATTTGAAAACATTTGGCCAATGCTTTTTATTTTTAGTATTGTCTTAGTCTCAATAAGACTAGTTTATTTGTATGAAAAAAAAGAGCCAGTTATTTTATATAAAGAATTACTAAATTTATTGTTTATTTTATATATATTATGTTTATTTCATGTTGTAACTTTTCAAGATGTTAGCTGGTCATCTTCTAATTTTGTTCCTTTTAAAGAGATGTTTCGTTATGAAATTGGAAGTCGTTTATTTTTTAAAAATGTAGTTGGAAATATATTAATGTTTATTCCATATGGTTTCTTTACTTCATATATTATAAAAGCTAAAAAAAAGTCCTTTGTTTTACTATTAATATTAATTGCTTCTATTACGGTTGAAACAACTCAATTTTGGATTGGACGAGTCTTTGATATTGACGATATTCTACTTAATTTATTAGGTGGAATCGTTGGTTATTTAATATATCGCGTTTTATTTAATCTTAGGGAAAAATTGCCAAAGAGATTGAAAAAAGTTTTATTTTATAATATAATGTTTATAGTGCTTATAATTGTATTGATACTTTATTTTAGTAAAGTAATTAGTTTTGGGGTTTAATATGAATGATATAGGAATTTTTAATGAAACAGAAGAAGAAATTAAAGAATTAGAACAAATAAATAATTTAATGGAATATGCTCTTAATTTTGAAAATGTCAAAAATGCTTTATTTAATATTATAATTATTGATAATAAAAGGATTAAAGAAATAAACAAAGAATATCGTAAAATTGATAAAGAAACTGATGTAATTAGTTTTGCATTAGAAGATAGCAAAGATTTCATTTATCCGGATTTCCGATTATTAGGAGATATTTATATTTCTCTTGATAAAGTTAAAGAACAAAGTAATTTGTATGGCCATAGTTTTTTAAGAGAACTTGCTTTTTTATCTGTTCATGGGTTATTACATTTATTGGGTTATGATCATTTAAAAAAAGAAGAAGAAATTATTATGTTTGAAAAACAGAGTTTAATATTAGATGGATATGGAATAAAAAAATAGGGGGAAATATGTTTGAACAATTAAAAGAACTTTTAAATATGTGTTATGCTAAGTACTCTAATTATCGAGTAAGTGCTATTTTAGTAACTAAAGATAATCATACGTTTAAGGGAGTTAATATAGAAAATGCTTCTTATGGAGCTACTATTTGCGCTGAAAGAAGTGCTTTTTGTAATGCTATAAGCGGTGGTTATAAAAAAAATGATTTCAAAGAATTGTATGTAATGGTAGATAGAGATAAAATTGGTTCTTGCTGTTTCTTATGTCGACAAGTAATAAGTGAGTTATGTGATAAAACAATGCCAATTATCTGCATGAATAAAAAAGGAGAAAAAACAACTTATTTGGTTGAAGAATTATGTGCATATCCTTTTAATGAGGAAAATTTAAGATGAGAAGTGGTTTTGTAAGTCTAATTGGTCGTCCTAATGTTGGTAAGTCAACATTACTAAATAGTATAATAGGTAAGAAAATTGCTATTACATCTAATAAACCACAAACCACAAGAAATATAATTCAAGGTATTTATAATGATGAAGATACGCAAATTGTTTTTGTTGACACTCCCGGTATTCATAAGCCAACTCACAAATTAGGAAAATTATTAAATAAGCAAGCTTATTACAGTATTGAAGATGTTGATATAATTTTATTATTAGTTGATGCCTCTGATAAATTAGGATTAGGTGATAAATATGTTATTGAAAAATTAAAAGAGGTTAAAAAACCGGTTATATTAGTTTTAAATAAGATAGATATGATAAAAAAAGATGATATTATTCTGAAAATTGAGGAATATAATGATTTATATGAATTTAAAGAAATTGTTCCAGTGTCGGCTTTAAAAAATAATAATACGGTAAGATTAGTTGAAGTAATAAAAAAATATTTGCCAGATAAAGTAAAATATTATAATAATGCAGAAACAACTAATAAGTCAATTGATTTTATTGTTGGTGAATTAATAAGAGAAAAAGTATTTGAGTTAACTGAAGAAGAAGTTCCTCATTCTATTACTTGCATTGTTGATAGTATTGAATATGGAAAAACATCAAATACAGTTAATGCATCAATTATTGTTGATAGAGACTCATTAAAAAAAATAATTATTGGCAAACAAGGGGCTAAAATAAAAGATATAGGGACACTTGCTCGAAAAGAAATTGAAGATGTTTTTGGTAAAAAAGTATATTTAGATTTATTTGTTAAAACAGTTAAAAAATGGCGTGATAAAGATAAATATTTGTCAGAATTTGGTTATACTGATTTTGAAAAATAAAGTATATTATTTAATAAAAGTAATCACTATATAATGAAAGGTGGTTATTATATGAATAAAGAATTACTTTGGAAACTATTTGAAAATACAGGAAAAATAGAATACTATTTAAAATATAAAAAAGCAGGTAAATAATGAGAAAAATAGAAGTTGGAATTTATAAACATTTTAAAGGAAATAAG
>JAVWDK010000067.1:1195-5076 GCA_036642175.1 Bacilli bacterium | reverse complement strand
ACTCATTATAACTTGATATAGTTTTAAGTAAATATTTTGCATAATATCTTCTGTATGACTTACATTATCAATTTTTGCTAGTACATATCTCAGGGTAAACTGGTATGAACGGTTATAGATTTCGTCAAATTCTTTTTCCATTTTGATACCTCACTTATAAAGACTTAAGTTAAACATAAATAGTTTCAAAAAGTATTATTTATTAAAAACTTTACAGATGGTTTCCTTAGGTGATGTTTTTAAAATCGTTTATAAATAAAAAACCTGGTATTAATTATATCAAGTTTTTTATTTTATTTTAAAAGGCTTACCATGCATTGCAAAACTGCTTATAATAAAATTGTATAATAAAAACAGGGTATAGTCAAATAATATATTAATATATAAATTGTAATGTAAACATTACAATTTATATAAAACATGATATACTTAAGTTAAATAAAAGGAGAATAAAATGAAAAAATTTAAATGTACTATATGCGGTTACATATATGATGAATTAAAGGGAATACCAGAAAAGGGTATTAAGCCAGGAACAAGATGGGTTGATCTGCCTGATGATTGGAAGTGTCCTTGGTGTGGGGCTTCAAAGGCCATGTTTAAGGAAATAACTGAAGATGTTAAAGAAGAAGTTGTTATTCAGAATGAAGATAAAGAAGAAATAGTTGCTTCTCATGATGATACTGAAAAATTAAGAGAGGTTTCTTATGGCGAATTAAGTGCTATTTGCTCTAATTTATCAAAGGGATGTAAAAAACAATATTTAGAACAGGAAGGTAATTTATTTGATGAACTATCTCATTACTTTAAGAGTAAAGAAACTATAAATAATAATGATAATAGCTATGACGATTTGATAAGCAAGATAAATAGTGATTTGGAAAAGGAGTATCCAATTATTAAAAAGTTGTGTTTAGAAAAAAAAGATAGGGCTACATTAAGAGCAATTACGTGGGGAGAAAAATCAACGCTTATATTAAAGTCTTTACTTGAAAGATATAAAAAAGAAGGAAGTGCTTTTTTAGAAAATACAAACGTTTATGTATGTGACATCTGTGGCTTTATTTACGTTGGAAATAGTGTTCCTGAAGTTTGTCCTATATGTAAAGTACCGAGTTTAAAAATATTACAGGTAAGGGGAGTGTAAAAATGTATGCAGTTAGAAATATAAAGTTATGTACTAAAGATTGTTTGTGTTTATTTGTTTGCCCAAACGGAGCAGCTGATACTGAAAACGGGATAATTGATAAAAATAAATGTATTGGATGTAAAAAGTGCATGGAGGCATGCCCATCACATGCAATAACAATGGTTCCGAGAGAATATCCAAAAGAACAAGAAAAAGATAATATAATTGCTACTTATATGAAAGATTTAGCTAAAAGTAAGGTAGAGCAAGAAAAGATTGCTTTAACCATTTTATCTAAAGAAAATAATACTGATTTAAAAACATTACTTGTAGCTGTTTCAAAATCTAATCATATTATGGCTGAAGATGTTTATAGAGAATCTGGATTTATGATTCCACAAAGTGAAAACGTGCAAAGCTTTTTAAAAAGTATATTAGAAAGTAAAGAAAGTGATTTTCCAAAAGAAAAAGTACAAGAGTTATTACAACTTATTAGTAATAAATAAAAACAAATAGTCAAAATAAACACTGCTTATTACTAGAAACGTAAAAACGGAAAGAATTTAATCTTACCGTTTTTTAATTCTAAAAAATCACTAGAGAAACTGTATATCATTGACTTTTAATTTCGCTCCATAATAAACAGAATTCAAACTTTTTTGTTTTCTTTAAAATTATATCCTGCATTTAATTTTTCTATAAATTCTAATGGAATTTTTTCTTTAGCTTTATTTATATAAATTTCATCAATACCATATAGTGCTTCTGCCATAGCTCCTACTATACAAGCATTAGTATCGGTATCTCCACCATAAGTCAAAATCTTATGTATACTTTCTTCAAAACTATCAGACGTAAAAACTGCATATAAACAATTATCTATTGTTTCATAGCAGGATGAATTAAACTTTGAAAATCGTCTATATTTTAATTTGATTTTCAATTTTTTAATTATTGCATCTTTGCTATATTGCATTCTTGCTAAAAAAATTATTTGAGAAATTTTTTTAGAACATTCTATAGCTTCCTTAGAATTATGGGATGGAATAGTAGCTAATCTTGCGTTTTCAATTACTTCTTCTTCAGTATCAAATAAATATCCTACTGGCGATATTCGCATCATTGCACCATTACCTATGCTGTTTCCATAAAAATCACTTTTTATCCATTTCATAAATCCTGGTGAAAACGGATTTTCAAAATATTTTTCAACGTTAGGTTTATAATAATAGTACTTGTTACCATAAAGCTTTAAATATTTAGCATAATTTTTATCATTAATAATTGCATCTAAAATTGCAATAGTTAATATAGTATCATCACTAAAAAAACTATTATCACTTATCAAATTGCTAATATTTATTGATTCACATTTTTGATATTGCTCATACTCATATATTGACCCGGCTAAATCACCAATAACAGCTCCCCACATAATATCACCTCCAAAACATAAAACTTCTTAACTATTATTTTGTTCTAACCATTTACATATATCTTCAAATAAATTTGTATCTTTATTAACTTTTATTGTATTTATTCCTAATTTATTTGCTCCCTCTATATTTATAAGATTATCATCTAAAAACAGAAGTTCATTTGGATTTATATTATGCTTACTTAAAATATGTTCATAAAAATCAGAATTTGGTTTTACCTTATGGATTTCTGCAGAAATTAAAACATCATCTAAATAATCCACACCAAATGATTCACCAATAAAATTTCTTACGAAGGATACATGATTTGTTGCAATAACAATTTTTAAGTTAGGATATTTTATTTTTATTTTTTCAAATAACTCATTATCTTTAACTTTGTATATTTTATCTATTAGTTCTTCAGTTGTTCTCATTAAAATAGAATCCTTATTAATTAATTTTCTTGCTTCCATTAAATAATCAGAATCGTTAATATTACTCCCGAACATTCTTTCTAATTTATCTTCTTCAATTGTTAATTCAATATCTTTTTCATTTACTAAAACTCCAACCAAATCAAATGCTATAACTTTAATCATTAGCGTTCCTCCTTAATTAGTATTCTCCAACACCCATAGTTTTTGCAATATTTAATAATATCTTCAAGTTTTTCAAACTTATACTCATATTTTTCTTTTATTGGATTAATTATTTTGATTTTATCTTTTTCAATTCCATTTAATATTATGAAATGCCCACCATTCATATTCTTGCTATTATAAACAGACGATTCAACACATAGAATAATAAACTTACTTTGCTTTAATTCTTTTAATAATTCCTTATTATCAAATTTTTTTTCAATAATTGGAATATTATAACTCAACAATTTCTGCATATATTTAAAACCATCAAAAGTTAAATCAATATTTTTGTTTTTTATATAATCAAGATATAAATTACTCTTATAACACATAAGTTCAAAATTACTAATTCCGTTCTCTTTTAAACTAATTGCCAATTCAGTTACCCAAGTCATATGCAAATTAATATTAGTATTATCGTGTTTGTAATAACTTAAAACATATTTAACACAAGAACTCCCACACAATATCGAATTAATCATAGTATTACTTCTTTCTTTGCACTACTAATTTTTTTTGATTGTATACAGTTAAAACATGTTGTGCTCTTGTACATACAACATAGAATAAATATTTATCTTTTTCCTGATAAAAATGATCCTTTTCTGTATATGCAATTACACCATCAAACTCTAATCCTTTTGAAATATAAGATGGTAAAATTACAATATCACTTATTGCTTTTTT
>JAVWDK010000067.1:0-1095 GCA_036642175.1 Bacilli bacterium | reverse complement strand
CCTAATATTTGATTTGTAAAATCAATAATTTCTTCACTTGAACGATATGTCTTTGCTAACTCTATGTATCTACCCTTATCATCAAATACTGAATTTACTTCATTCAAATTGTTATAAATATAATAAGGATTTATTGTTTGATGAGTATCTCCCAAAATAGTAAAAGATGATTTATTAAATATTCTTTTTAACATTTGAAATTGCAACAATGAATAATCTTGTGCTTCATCTATAATAACATGTCTAATAGAATTCCCATTAGGATATCCATTCAATTCGAAATTCAAATACATTAGTGGAATTAAATCTTCATATCTTAATATTTTACCAATTTTTAATGTTAGTGTTTCTGTTATTTCAGCATTTTTTTTGAAATCTTCAGAAGATAATATTTTTGAATAAATTGATTTTATATCTAAATTTTCATTTAATAAAACACTAAGTTTCTCTTTCACTGTCTTGCCATATTTTTTATAAGAAATATTAATTGAATCACATAAATATTCAGAAATTGCATCAAGTCTACTAAACAAAGGAAAGTGAGAAAATCTATTTGTTAATAATTGATTTAATTTTTCTTTTGTTATTTGCTTGGTATTAATCACTATCCCTTTTGAAAAAAATATACTTAATTCTAACTTTCCAATATATTTATCTAAATATATCTTGAATTCATCAGATAACTTATACTTGGCCACTTTAAAACTTTCTCCATCAATTTCTTCTTTTTTATAAAATCTTTCGATGAAAGCGGTAAAACTTTCCACCTCTTTATATTCTTTAATGTATGAACTTGCAAAATCACTAAAAGTGGATTGCAAAACGTTATTTTCTCCAAGTTCTGGAAGCACATTAGATATATATTCAGAAAAAACTTCATTTGGAGAAAATATTAAAATATTATTGGATGTAAGATTTCTTTCTTTATACATTAAATACGCTATCCTATGTAAGGCAACAGATGTTTTACCACTGCCTGCTATTCCCTGAACTATTAAATATTTATCAACTATATTTCGTATGATTTCATTTTGTTCCCCTTGAATAGTATTAACAATATTGGTCATTTTATCTGATGAAGAATTAGATAAAATT
>JAVWDK010000066.1:0-5134 GCA_036642175.1 Bacilli bacterium | reverse complement strand
TATTGCATTTAAAATGAAATAAAGAATAATATTTTTACTAAAAATTTTAACTATGAAATAGTAAGATAAAATAGTAAAAAAATATATATAACTGAAAAAAATGTTTTTTAAATGCACGTATTAACTGAAGATTATGAAATTTTAGCAGATAGTTATTATGTTTACGAAGATATGGTATAATATATTCCAATTTGTATAACAAAGACTTTTATGGTATACTTAATACAGTTTATATTTGTATATAAAATAGTTTGAATACATTTCAATGTGATTTTAAAGAATTATGTTAGTAAGTATAATATTATAAGGAGATTATTATGAACAAAAAGATTATAAAAATTTTTATTATTTCAGTTGTAGCATTGTTAGTGGTTTGGCTTTCTTTATTGATTACTGATAGTTTGCTTTCAATATGTTTTAATAAAAAACCGATTTTTGCTACTGCAGATGTTAATACTATACAAAAAGATGGAGGATCTGGTTTATATAAAGGATTAGGATATTCTTTAAAAATAAAAGGTACTTCATCAGCTACAAGTAATGAATTATTTAATATATATTATACTGAAATAAAAATATTTAATTTTACTATTTATATACATAATTCATCTAATTAATAATTATATGTTTAATAATTCAAGACTATTACTAGGATTTATTTTGGTTTTAGTCTTTTTATTTTATTTCTTTTCATTTTAGAATCTATATTATCATCTTTAATGTTTTTTAGTTCTAGTGACAGCAAATTTATTTTTTTAAAAGCTTGTTGTAATTGTTTTAAAAAGTCAGTAGTAAAACCTTTATCTGTTATAGATAAATCACTATCATCGCTGTAATAAGTATACTATTTTTGCGTATTTTATAAGTATAAACAGTTATATTTTTCTTTATTTAACGGGATTTTTGAACAATTTTTCGTAATAAATTTGCTGATTATTTCTATAATAAAAAAATAAAATTTTACTTTTAATTTTCAACATTTACACCATTAGAATCTAAAATGTAACCTATTTTAAACTTTAAAAAAATAAAATACATTTATAAAATTTGAAAATAATGCTATAATTAATAAGGAGGTTACAATGTATGTTTGAAAATAAAAAGATACTTATTTTAGGAATGGCAAGAAGTGGATATGAAGCCGCAAAAGTCTTAGTTTTAAATAATCAAATAGTCATTACTGATATTAAAAATCAGGATGAAGAAAAAGTAAGAGAATTAAGACAAATGGGTGTTAATCTTATAATTACTAATGAACCTGATAAAATTTTAGATGAAACATTTGATTATGTTATTAAAAATCCTGGAATTAAATTTGATAATCCCTGTATTGTGAAAGCCAATCAATTAAAAATCCCTATTACTAATGAAGTAGAAGTTGCTTATCAATTGTTAAAAGGAAAAGTTAAAATTATTGGTATAACGGGAAGTAATGGTAAAACTACTACAACCACATTAATTTATGAATTTTTAAAAGAAGATGGTATTAAATGTCATTTAGGTGGAAATATTGGAGTACCTGTTTGTGCTTTAGTTGAATTATCAAAACAAAATGATATATTAGTTCTTGAAATATCTGCCCATCAATTGCATGATGTAATTGATTTTAAAACTGATATTGGAATTATGACTAATTTAAGTGAAGTTCATCTTGATCATTTTGGAACTTATGAAAATTATAAGCAAAATAAACTTAAAATATTTGATCATCATACTAATCAGAATTTGGCAATATTAAATAAAGAAAATGATGATGTGATGAATCTAACAAAAGATATAAAATCAAAGAAAATATATTTTTCAAGTAAAGAAACATCTGATTGTTATCTCAAAAATAATTCAATATATTATTTTAATGAATTAATAGTTAATATTACTGATATTAGAATAAAAGGTATTCATAATTTAGAAAATATTATGTGTGCAGTTATAGCAGTTAAGCAGTTTGGTGTTTCAAACGAGTCAATCAGAACAGTTTTAAAAAATTTTGCTGGTGTTGAACATCGAATTGAATATGTTACAAAAATAAATAATCGGGAATTTTATAATGACTCAAAATCAACTAATGTAAAGTCAACACAAGTGGCATTGAGTACTTTTAAAGGACCAATTATATTATTATTAGGAGGTTTAAACCGAAAAATACCATTTGATGATTTAACTGATTATTTAGCTAATGTAAGCCATATTGTATGCTATGGTGAAACAAAAAATATTATTAAAGAATTTGCCTTAAAAGTAAACGTTGATTGTGAAGTCGTTGATACTTTAGAAGAAGCAGTTAAAGTTGCTTATAATATATCAAATGAAAATGATACAATATTATTTAGTCCAGCTTGTGCATCATGGGATCAATTTAAAGATTTTGAAGAACGTGGCCGTGAATTTAAAAAAATAGTTGAAAAGATAGGAGAAGAAATATGAGTAAAATAAAAAATATTATTGGTAGAGAAATACTTGATTCAAGAGGAAATCCAACTGTTGAAGTTGATGTAATATTAGAAAGTGGAATTATTGGTCGTGCAAGTGTGCCTAGTGGAGCTTCAACTGGAGAAAGAGAAGCTTTAGAACTTCGCGATAATGACTCTAGATATTTAGGAAAAGGTGTATTGAAAGCTGTAAATAACATTAATACAATTTTAAAAAACAGTTTAATTGGTTTTAATTCTTTAGATCAAAAGGGACTTGATTATAAAATGATTGAATTAGATGGAACTGATACTAAAAATAAAATAGGCGCTAATGCAATCTTAGGTGTATCAATGGCTAATTTGAAAGCTGCAGCTTTATATAGTAAAAAACCATTATACAAATATATTGGAGATGGAACTTTATTACCAGTACCAATGATGAATATTATTAATGGAGGAGCTCATGCGGATAATAAATTAGATTTTCAAGAATTTATGATAATACCACAAGCTTTAACTATTAAAGAAAGAGTAAGAATTGGTGCAGAAGTATTTCATAATTTAAAAAAAGTTTTAAAAGAAAAAGGTCTTACTACTAGTGTTGGAGATGAAGGTGGTTTTGCTCCAGATTTAAAAAGTAATAAAGAAGGTTTTGAACTTATTATGGAAGCTATTAATAAAGCTGGATATGTTCCTGGTATTGATGTTAATTTGGGTATAGATGTTGCAGCTAGTGAATTTTATAATGATGGTAAATATATTTTAAAAGGTGAAAATAGAGTTTTAACAACTAAAGAATTGATTGATTTTTATGAAGAATTAGTCAATACATATCCAATTACTACAATTGAAGATCCAGTTGATGAAAACGACTGGGAAGGTTTTAAACTAATTACTGAAAAGCTTGGTGAAAAAATTCAACTTGTTGGAGATGATTTATTTGTTACTAATAAAAAATGCTTGCAAATGGGAATTGATAGCCATGCAGGAAATGCAATTTTATTAAAGGTTAATCAAATAGGAACTATTACAGAAACTTTAGAAACAATTGAATTAGCGCGAAATAATGGTTATAATACAGTTATATCTCATCGTAGTGGTGAAACAGAAGATACAATAATTGCTGACTTAGCAGTTGGTTTATCTTTAGGACAAATTAAAACTGGTTCTTTATCAAGAACTGACCGTGTTTGTAAATATAACCAATTAATTAGAATAGAAGAAGAACTATCCAAATGAAAAAAATATTATTAATAGTTACTCTTTTATTATTAACAGGATGTGGCAAAAAATTAGATTTAAAAAAAGTAGAAATTGATTTAGATAATTTAAAAATTGAAGATAAGTTTGTTTATAAAGATTTAAAAAAACTTTCTTCTGATGATATGTATAATATATATAGTATTGAAAGTAAATATGCTGATGAGATATTATATAAAGAAAATATTACTTCAAAAGGTGTTGATTTATATATTGTTGTTAAAATAAAAGACGATAAAATTAAAGAAGAGATAGATAAAAGATTTGAAGCACTTGAATTACAATGTGATATGTATGATCAAGTTAATGCTTTAAAAGTGAAAAATCGATTAGAAACTAAAATTGGCTCTTATAATATTTATATCATTTCTGATAATAATGAATTAGTATTAGAAACAATAAAAAAAAGTTAATGTAATGGGGGAGCAGTAATGCAATTAATTTTGTATGGTGGACTTTATAATAATTTAAGTAATTGGAAAATAATGAGGTTAATTAGAAATAAAAAATATGATATTATATATTTTGATTTTGATGATAAAAAACCTTGTCAATTAGATTTTAGCTATTTGCCTGAATTATTAAAAGATGAACCAAATAATATATCTTTAATGATTAATGTTTTAGTGACATTTAATAAAGATTCTTATATGCAGATAAGTAAAGATTTAGGTCAAATTAGCTTACACGTAGATGATTTATTTGTTACAAGTCCTAATGATTTATTTACTTGTGTATTAAAAAAATATTTAAGATATTATATAATATCTTATGCTTATCATAATAAAGATAATGTTGATGATAGTTCTTATTTATTATGTGAATCAAATACTGCAACTAATTATTTTAATGATATTAAACATCTTATTTTAGATGATCGTGAAAGTAAAAACAATGGGATTTTTTATACAAGAAATAGTAAAAAAAAGATAAAATTGATTACTGATAATAAAATATAGGGTAATTTCATTAAGAATTATTTTAAAAAGATTATTCATTATTGATACGAATTCCATTTCTTGAATATAGAAATGGAGTTTTTATGTCAATAAATTAAATTATGAAGAAAAATATCAATGTGAAAAGTATTACTATTTACGGATCTTTTGCTTTTCAACATTTACACCATTAGCACCTAAACTGTAACCTAAATCTTAATGAATTTCAATGAAAATGTAGAAAAAAATGTAAAAATATGTTATTATTATAATAGATTTGTATCATTAAAATTATGATATTTTTATTTATGAGATAAGTTATTTAAGGAGTTGAAATATATGAGATATACAGAAAGTCAGTTGGAAAGTTTTACCAAACCTATTAGTGATTCTGAAAATCAAAGATGCGAGAATATGATTAAGATGGTAAAAGAAGCTATTCAAGGATACTATATCGAAACTAGAGACGATAAAATGAACTTAAATAATTATGAAATATTTTTACAAGGATCATACGCAAATAAT
>JAVWDK010000065.1:3902-5177 GCA_036642175.1 Bacilli bacterium | reverse complement strand
ATTATTGTGTTACCGATGTTTTTTCAAAAAGATACTCGAGTTAAAGTATCATACACTAAGTATTTTAGTGAAAACAAAATATTAACTGACGAAAACAAAGCATATAATGCTAAATTAAAAGAAAGCTATGCTAATTACGAAAATGGTACAATTACTATTGATGAATATTTTGCTCAAATAGAAGAAATAAGAAAAGCTAAAAATGATATTAGAACAAAACAAGTAGAACTTAAAGCTAAGTATGCTATTGATGATAACTTAGATTTAAAAAAAGTTGTATTTAGCAAAGATAAGAAAACCGATGATAAATTGAAAGCTATTTATTTAAAAAGTAAAGCTATTAACGATAAAGATTCAGCACTAGATTTAGAAGAAGAAAATTTAGAAAAAATGTATCGAGATGGCACTATCACGAAGGAAGAGTTTAAAGCTAAAAAAGCAAATATTGAAGCTCGTGAAAAAGAAATAGAAAAAGAAGAAGAAGCTTTAGATGCTGAAGAAGAAGCTTTAGATAAAAAACAAGAAGCTGAAGAAAAAGCTGAAGATGAAAAAAAAGAAGCTGAAGATGCTGCTAATGATTTAAAAGAAGAAGAAAAAGATAAACAAGAAGAAGCTAATGATAAGAATTCTAAAGACGAAGAAGTAGAAGATGATAAAAGTACAAATGAAGATGTAGATCAATTTGACGCTCCAGAAGCTGAAGATACCGAATTATAAATATTTTAAAATTAAAAAATCATAGATTTATACCTATGATTTTTTATTTATACGTTTAATTTAATATTTAATTAAGCGCAATCAGTGCATAAACAGTCACTGAACAATTCTAATTTACCTTGTAAAACTGTTTCTAATCTAGTAATAGAGTTTACCATTGATTGTACTGATTTATTAACTTGTAATAATTCATCGTTAGTTTTAGCAATAACTAAAGCTGCTTGAATTTTTTCTCCTTCTGCATTAAGTATGTGAGAAAGTGCTGTTTGTTCAAGTGCAACTGATTCAATAATATCAGTAATTGCCTCGCATTTTGTAACCCCACTTGGTTTGATAATTGGCATAGACATAAAATCATTTCTCCTTTCATAAATAAAGTATGCTATATGTTAAAACACGTATGTGACTTTATACCTGGTTTTTTCTAAAAATCAAATTCACAATCGTTTTTGTTATATTCAATAATGCTCTCTTCCTCATTACAACAGTGGTGATAACATGGTTTAAGTGTATTTATTTCACATAGCTTTAAATATAATACAACTTTACATGGTTGAC
>JAVWDK010000065.1:0-3875 GCA_036642175.1 Bacilli bacterium | reverse complement strand
TTATAACTATTTTTTTTGTATTTGATTCACATAACGATAAAACAACTTTTTCGTGTAATTCTTTATTGTTTTCACTTGTAATAATTAAACATATTTTGTTTTTATCAATTATATCTACGTTCACAATTAAATTATGTGGTAAATATAATGTCGTAGGTTTTAAAAAAGTATAAAGTTCACAAAACTCTCTACAAGAGTCTACAACCTTAACTTTTAAATAAGCAAGTTTTTTAATTTGCATTTTACTTCTCCTTTTTGTTTTAATCATTTTATTATATGATTATATTAAATTATTGTTATGGCAAAAAGCTTATTAATACATATAATAAAATGAAAAGTAAGGGTGAAAACAATATGATAAAAATAACAAATAAATTTCCATTACTAAATAATTCTGAAAAGTTATGCACTTCTGCTGAATTTATTTCTAATAAATACGTTGTACTTCAGCCTATAAATAAAATAATTATAGAATATGATGCATGCGATAGGAAATTAGTGAAAATTGATACTGATATACCTTATAATAACATTACTAAAGATTGCTTAAATTCTTTATTTTACATGACTAAATTAAATGATAAAAACACTTTATATCGAACTAATAACTGTTATAAAGAAATTGACTCTATTAATTTAAAAATACCAAAGGATTATGTGTCCAATATTAATTCAATATCATCAAACAATACAGATTGTAAAATATTAATTTCTAATGATAAAAAAATTTATTCAGTAGATAAAAACGGAAATTTTATATCATCAGAAATTTCTAGTAACACGACTAATACATTACTTGGAACTAATGTAATTAATTCTATTTGCGTTATAAATCGTTGTGAATGCACATCACAATTACCAAATAAAATAGAAAATCGCTTTACTTGTGCTGGATATTACTGTGGAAATAAATACGTTGCATATACAAAGGATAATTCTGCCTATTTAGCAAGTATATCACCAAACGGGAACATAATATCTAACGAATATATTGATGATAATATAATTATTAATAGTATATTTAGCGTAAAAGGTAATTTACAATTTCTAATAACAAAAAACAATAAATATAACTACATTTATATTACTAATTTAAAATGTTGTAATGGAGAAGTAATTAACATTGACCATTGTAACTTATGTGAAGAAGCATGTGATTGTAATTATAATGTAGATTGCTTAGAAATATGTGATAATTGTAAATATGATTACTTAGAGATAATAAATAATCAGTGTAAAAAACATGAATGTAGTGCTGATAATAACATAATAGAATCGATTGCATTAATTGAAACAGCACTTTCTCACATACTTAATGCTGAAGGTGAAAAAATTCAAAAAATTATAGCAATGACCAATGATCCAGATGAACTATTAAAGGTAAATAATTCAGTAAGTCAAGTTATTAAAAACATAACTTTTTTAGAACATGTTTTATATGATAAATTAGAATTATCAAAAAATTGTGAAAATAAGGACAAATGTTAATTTAACTTGTATTTATAAAGCTTGTAATTTTATTACAAGCTTTATATTTTTAGGCACATTAGCTATATTACCGTATATAATATAGTATAAAATATTTTTAATAATTGGAGGAATTATGATGAAAGTTGCAATTTTAACTATGTTTAACGGATTATCAAACACATATTCACTAGTAAATGTCGTTAGAGAACAACTACAAATGCTTTTAAATGATAATATTAAAGTTAAAATGTTGGTAAGTGAGCACTGCCCTGATAATGAAAGAAGTGGTGTTTTTTCTGATGAAAGAATAGAATGGGTTAAAATAGTTAATAGTAATGAAGGAAAAATATTTCACTGGAAAACTTATTCAAAAGCTGATGATAAAATATCCGATACCCTTTTTAAAGAAGCTAAATTAATAACCGATGATTTTATTAAAAATCTTAAAGATGTAGATATCTGTATAATGCATGATATTCTTTATCAGGGAGTACATTTAGTTCATAACATTGCAATTAGAGAAGCGCAAAAGGCATTACCAAAAGTAAAATTTATATCTTATACCCACTCAGCTCCTACCAATCATATTAAAGCAGAGTATCCAATAAGCTGTATGTTTTCTCCTATGCCAAACACAACTTTTGTTTACCCAACCGAATGTGGTTTAAAGGCTATTGCTAAACAATATAATACCGATATTTCTAATTGTATTTGCATAAATAATAGTGTTGATTTTATGTTGGCAATGAATCCTGAAACAATAAAAATTGGTAATTATATTGACTTTTCAAGTAAAGAAATACTAATTGTTTATCCAGCACGGTTAAACATGGCAAAAAGATTTCATATAATTGCCCAATTTGCCGGATATATAAAAAAGTATTGTAAAAAAAGTGTTGGCATAGTTTTTTGTGATTTTGATTCTGCTGATATTGATCCTAAAGCATATAAATACATAATAAAAGATTTAGGGATAAAAAGTGGACTTACAGATAAAGACATAATATTTACATCTGAGTGTGGCTTTAAAAACGGAGTAAAAAGAGAAACTGTCTTTGACCTATTTTCTCTAAGTAATCTTTTTATATGTCCTTCTTACTCAGAATCTTTTGGATTAACAGTTATTGAAGCTGCTAGTAGAGGTAATTATATTGTATTAAATGAGGCAGTACCAGCTCTTGAAGAAATCGGAAAAAATATTTCTGCTTATTTCATGCGTTGGTCTGCTAAAAACTTTGGCTTTGATACTCAAGAAAATTTTTATCCATCAGAGCGATTATATTACATTGATAACGCTCAAAACATTGTTAAAAAGATGGATGAAAACACAGTGATTCACGCTAAAACAATGGCTAGAACAAGATATTCAAATAAATGGATTTATGAAAATCAATTAAAGCCATTATTGTTAAAATTATTAAATTAGTCATCTGGGTTACAATTAATTTTAACTATTACCTGTTCAATTTCACCCATTAATCCATCAATAAAACCATTACCGCCTAGACTTTTATAAGTATCATATAAATCAGTTATTAATTCTTTTTCATACATTGTAATACAGTTATTTTGAATAATCTTATCATACGATTCAATTATCTTTGTTTTTAAAATAACCTGAATTCCAACTTCCATTTTATCAACTTTCTGCTTATATTTTTCTACTCTTTTTATTAATAAAGAAAATAAACTAATTAAAAATCCAAAAAATATTTGTAACCAGTATTTAAAAACAAAATTTATCATATATATTCCTCTTCTCATATTATTTATATTCAATAATTTTTTTATGAGATAATTCATTTATACATATATATAGATTTTTAGTTAATATATATGATATACTTACAGTAAGGAGATTATTATGGAAACTATAAAAGCATTATCTTGGACTTTACTATCTGAATGTCCTATTCCAAAAGACATTACCAATTTACTTGTAAGTGGTGAACAAGCAATTATTGCTTATAAAACGTTTAGAGACTATGCTATTTTTACTAATAAAAGATTATTAATTAAAGACTCACAAAACCTTACTGGTAAAAAGGTAGAAATATATTCTTTACCATATACTTCAATAAACATGTGGTCTACTGAAAATTCTGGATTATTTGACATAAATTCAGAAGTTGAGCTTTGGACAAAAGCTGGTCATATTAAAATAAAACTAAAAAGTGATATTGATATTAAAAAGTTTGATATGATAATATCAAACGCAGTTTTATGTTAAAAGGTGGTAATAATGGATAAAAATACAAAAAAACTAAAAGAAGAAAAACTTAAATCAAGGCTAATGAGAGACTTTTTATTTATTACTTTAGGTATAATTTTTCTTATTGTCTCAATAATTATTGCTGTTTGCAATAATAACCAAGAAACAAATAATAAAAAAGTCATAACTATTC
>JAVWDK010000064.1:3113-5237 GCA_036642175.1 Bacilli bacterium | reverse complement strand
GAAGAATGGATATTATTTTATAACACAACTAGATTAAAGTCAAAAGTTAAAAAAAAGAGAAAAATAAACTTTCTCCTTTTAATATACTGTCTTTTTTTATGATGTCTCCAAAATGGGATTCACATCAAATAGTTAATGTCTTTTTATATATTCAATTACTTCATTTACTGTATTATTAAAGTCATTAAAATCAACTGAAAACCAATTGATATTCATTTGATTATTAAACCACGTATATTGTCTTTTAGCATATTTTCGACTTCTTTGTTTAATTGTTATAATTGCATCTTCTAAAGATATTTGTTTATCAAAATACATAAATAATTCTTTATAACCAATTGGTGTCATTACTGCTTTACTTCTAATTTTTGTATCATAAATTTTTTTAGCTTCTTCTATCAACCCATTATTAATCATTTTGTCAACTCTATAATCAATTCTTTCATACAATGTTTTTCTGTCAGTTGTAAGTCCAATAATAATTGGATTATATAATAACTTTTCTGTTTTTTCTTTTTCACTATATAAACGATTATTATTTATACAATAATTTAAAGCTCTTATTAATCTTTGGCGATTATTTTTATGAACAGAATTATTAGAATCAATTTTTATTAACTTTTCGTATATTTCATCATTTGATAGGTCTTTATATTGATTACTTAATATTTCATTTTCAAATTTATAATCATATAGTACTGCTTTAATATATAATCCAGTTCCTCCTACTAAAAAAACTTTTTTGCCTTTATTACAAATTTCTTCTATTTTACAGCGACAATCTTTTTGATAATCATAAACCGTATAATCTTCATCAATATTTTTTATATCTATTAAATGATGAATAATATTTTCTTTTTCTTCTTCATTTATTTTAGCTGTTGCAATATCCAATTTTTTAAAAATCTGAGTACTATCTGCATTGATTATTTCACCATTAAAGTATTTGGCTAGTTCAATACTTAATTTAGTTTTACCTACCGCTGTTGGACCAGTTATAACTATTACTTTATTCATAATCACCTATATACATAGCATCTCCAAAAGAAAAAAATCGATAATTATTTTTGATTGCTTCATTATAAGCAATTAAAATAAATTCTTTGCTACTAAAAGCACTTACTAACATTACTAATGTAGACTTGGGTAAGTGAAAATTAGTAATTAAACCATCAATTGCTTTAAATTCATAGCCAGGATAAATAAATATATCAGTATTCCCACTACATTCTTTAAATGTACCATACAATGTCATTATAGTTTCTAATACTCGTGTTGATGTTGTTCCAACACTAATTATTTTATGATTGTTCACTTTGGCGTTGTTCAACACAACTGCACTTTCTTTTGTCATCATATAATACTCACTGTGCATTTTATGCTTAGTTACATCAGTTACGTTAACAGGTCTAAAAGTACCAAGTCCAACATGTAAAGTAATATAAACGATTATTATTCCTTTTTCTTGTATTTTTTTCATTAGTTCTTTAGTAAAATGCAACCCAGCAGTTGGCGCTGCAGCACTACCAATATTTTTAGCGTAAACAGTTTGATAACGATCTTTATCAATTAATTTTTCATGAATATAAGGAGGTAAAGGCATTTCTCCTAATTCATCTAATATTTCATATAGTATTCCTTTATAAATTAATTTAAAGTTTCTTATACCATCATCGAATTCTTTAATACATTCTGCCTTTAATATTCCACCAAAATCTATTATAGTGCCAACTTTTACTCTTTTGGCAGGTTTAGTTAAACATTGCCATATATTGCTTTCTATTTCTTTTAATAAAAGAATTTCAATTATCGCTTTTGTTTCTTTTTTAATCCCTATCAATCTTGCTGGTATAACTTTAGTATCATTTAGAACTAAGACATCATCTTTATTTAAATAATCTATTATATCTGTAAAATGATGATGTGTGATATCGCCAGTTTTTCTATTTAAAACTAATAATTTGGAAGCATCCCTTTTTTCTAACGGTGTCTGTGCAATTAATTTTTCTGGTAAATTAAAGTCAAAATCATCTGTTTTCATATATACACCTCGCTTAATATTATACAATATTTAAAATTTTAAAACATCTAATTAGTTTGTTTAGCTATTCCTAAATGCTGATA
>JAVWDK010000064.1:0-3103 GCA_036642175.1 Bacilli bacterium | reverse complement strand
TTTTATCAGTTACCATTCTACCTCGATTAGTTCTTTTTAAAAAACCGTTTTGCAATAAATATGGTTCATAGACATCTTCAATAGTTGTTTGCTCTTCACCAATAGATGAGGCTATTGCTTCAATACCAACTGGACCACCATTAAATTTTTCAATTATTGATCTTAGTAAATTATAATCAGTTTCATCAAGACCTAAAGGATCAACTTTTAGTTTGTTTAAAGCTATCTTAGTTATTTCAATATCAATACTACCACTACCCATTACTAGTGCAAAATCTCTAACTCTTCTAAATAATCTATTTGCAATTCTTGGTGTTCCACGACTTCTTTTAGCAAGTTCTAAAGCAGCTTGATTATCTATTTTACAATCAAGAACACGACTAGTTCTTTTTACTATATTGGTTAACTCTTCAACGGTGTAATAGTTTAATTTAGAGATAATTCCAAATCTATCTCTTAAAGGACTAGTTAAATCTCCAGCTCTAGTAGTAGCTCCTACTAATGTAAATGGTGGTAAATCTATTTTAATATTTCTGGTACTCGATTCTACACCAACAATAATATTTAACGTGAAATCTTCCATAGCTGGATACAATATTTCTTCAATAAATCTAGGCATACGATGTATTTCATCAATAAACAAGACATCACCTGATTCTAAAGAAGATAATATAGATGCTAAGTCTCCACTTTTTTCAATAGATGGACCACTCGCTGTTTTAATGTTACTGCCAAGTTCATTAGCAATTATATAGGCTAATGTGGTTTTTCCTAATCCAGGGGGACCATATAATAACACATGGTCTAATGGTTCTTCACGCATTTTAGCTGCTTTTATAAAAATATCTAAATTTTCTTTTACTTCACTTTGACCAATATATTCTTTTAAAAATTCTGGTCTAATACTTTTTTCAAAGGTATCTTCGGATAATTTTTCGTTTGTTATAATTCTATCATCCATTCTTTCTCCCTCTTTTCAATAATTTTATATATTTGATTCCAATTTTTAACACGTCTAAATTTTTTACAATTTCTATTAAATTTTGTTTCAAAAAGTAACACATCAATTCCTTGTTCAGATACTGCCTTACAGTTTTCAATATTGTCATCTATAAAGATGTTAATATTTTCTTCTAATGCAATTTCGCCTTTTTCTAAGGCACCAACAATTAGTTTTTTAAATGGAATATTATTATAAGTTAGCCAATTGTAAGTAATATTATATGGCTCATGATAATAATTTTCACTTCTTGCTGTTACAAAAATTATTTCATTATTTTTGCTGATTTTTTTTAAGATTTCAACAACAAAATCTTTCGGTTTAAGCTCATAGCTAATTTTTTCAAAATATTTAGTAGCAAAATCACTATATTGCTCTTCAGTTAATCCTAAAACTTCTCTATAGCAAATACCATTAAATATTGTTTTTGAGTCAATATTATTTTCTTTTTTATATTTTTCAAAATAAGGATATAAAGTTTCTAATGTATTAGTAATTGTATTATCAATATCAATTCCAATTCGCATTTTATATTCTATTTCAGTAATAACTTTAATGCCTCTTTAATTTGATCTTCAATTTTTAAACTTTGATTAATTGTTGGAATTGCTTTTCTAATATCTTGACTTTTATATCCTAATGATTGTAAAACTTCAGTTAATTCATTGTTATTAAGTTCATTACTTTTACTACTTAAAACTAATTTTCCTTTTAAATCTAGTATTATTTGGCGAGCAATTTTATCTCCAATTTTAGGAAATTTTTTTAAATATATGATATTTTCTTTTTCAATTGCATCAATAATACCAGTAATTGAACCAGTTGCTATAATAGGCAAGGCCATTTTGCACCCTAATCCTTTTACACCAATTAATTTTAAAAATAAACTTTTTTCTTCTTTCTCTTTAAATCCATAAAGAGTCATTTCATCTTCTCTTATATGCTGATAAATATATACTTTATACTCATTTTCAATATTAAATGAATAAGGATTAGCAGTATATACTAGATAACCAATACCTTTGCTATCAATAACAATGTAGCTACTTTCAATTTCTTTAATTTGGCCAATTATATAACTATACATATTACACCTCGTACGTTAATAATAACATACAAACATTTGTTTTTCAATAAAAAAGTTCTTATTTTAAGAACTTTTAATTTACTGTAGATTGAAAAAGTAAACTCGATTTTTTACATAGTTCGGTCTTACAACTAATAATTGACTGTTTTTATAAAAAAGGTATGATAAATCAGCTTGCTTTATTATAGGAGAAAAAGTAAATGCAAATTTAATACAAAAAAAAACCTTAATTAATAAGGGTTCACTCTTACAAGAATATTTTTGTTAATTGTTCATATTTACTTTTTCAATCAACGATTTTTAATTTACTTTTATAACTTTTTTTTAATAAATGATTTTATAATGTAATATTCAAAAATAATGAAAATTACGATATAAATCCAAATAAGAATATTAGAAAACATTTCATTAGTATACTTATTTATTATTGCCGGTATATTTGTTGGAAAATACTTTATAATAAAATTGCTTATTTCTGGTACATTAATATTTAATTTTATAAATGTCAATATTCTTAAAAATATATCAATAATTGCAACAGCATAAACAAAATTGCTAAATTTTTTAAAAAACACTATTACTGCTAATAAAATTGCCACTATTATAATTACTTCCATTACTATCACCTTTTTAATGTTAGCATATATTTAAAATTTTTTCAATTGTTTTTAAAAAAAATTAGTTGAAATTAAAATACTGTAAATTTTTTTAAAGTGCTCAATTGTTGTGCAGTTAGTTTTGTAATCATATAATTGTCAATGGCAAGCATAGTGAGTTTATTTTAACCATTGACAATTACTTCTTGTTATAATTTTGATAGCATTAAGTTATTTTTAATAATCCTTTTCATTATTTATATAGATTCATTAAAAGAGAAAAATAGTTTTCTCTTTTTAATCTACTTTTTTTATTGGTGGTCTCCTAAATGGGGTTCACATTATTTGTTTTCAATTGTTTTTTGAATTTGTTCTATTTGTTCTTTTGAATAATTAGTAATTTTCATAATCATATCAATA
>JAVWDK010000063.1:0-5373 GCA_036642175.1 Bacilli bacterium | reverse complement strand
ATGTTACAACTGAGTCTGCTACCAGTTCAGTTATTGCGGATAAGCGGTCTGTTGCACTATCAATAATATTAAATAAACTGTTTAAAGATCTGACCTTATCATCAACATCTTCAATAATTTCTTCAACCTTGTTCATAGCTTTTATTACTTTTACACAAATAATAATAAGCGCTACTATCAATATACATAATAGTATATATACCAAACTAGGCAAATATTCATTTAAAGTTAGTAACATTAATTATCATCCCCTTCTTTAGCATACATTGTATCAATAAGATTAAACAAATCTTGTTCTTTTGTGTCGTCCTCATCTTCTTCATTTACTTCAAGTTTTGCTTTTTCAATGTTTCGCTTATTATTTTTATCTTTTTCAATATCAACATCTATTTCTTTAAATTTAATACTAGGTAAAATCATATCATCTTCTTCATTATCAATTTTAACCTTACTTAGTTTTAATTCAGAAGATTCGTGTTCTGATGCTTTGTTTTTTACTCTTGAAAGTTCATCATTCTCAGCTTGTTCTAAAGTCTTGGTTTTTAATTTTTTTAACGTATCTTCTAATTCTTTATCAACTTTACCATAAGCTTTATTTCTAATTTCATCAAAAGTCACTTCTTCTTTTTCTGGTTTAAGGATATCATGAATTTTAGCTGGACTTTCTACTTTTTCACCATTTTTATCCAAAAGACCATATACTGGAGAAATAATCGGGGTTGGTTTAAACCTTTTTACTTCTTCTTTTTTCTTTTTACTACCTTGATATAAAAGGGAACGATCATCATCTACTTGGCTTACAATTGACTTTGTTTTGTTTCTAGAAACAACAAAATCATCGTCATCAAAATCCATTGGAAAACCATATTCTTTTTCTGATTTGCTAATTCTTGTTTTGATTTCATCCATTTCAGATTTTTCTTCAGAAACATCTTCAAAGTATAATTCATCAACAATATCTTTTTTAACAACCATTTCTTTTGTTTTTTCTAAATCAAAAGAATTTTTCGGATCAACATGTGCCTTCTTGTTTATCTTTTTAACTGGTTTTTCCTTTTCTTCTTCTTCTTCATCAAATAAAAAGCTTTTCATTTTATTAAACTTATTCATTAATCCCATAATTTTACGCCTTTCCTACTTACCTTTTGAAAATAATAATTTTACCTTTTATTTAGCACTACTTGTTTCCGGTTTATTATTAGGTTGTGTTTCCACCTTTATTTCAGATTCTTCTGCTTGTGGTTTTTCTTCATACTTGTCATATTCATTTATATAATCAAGGAAGTTTCCTTCTTTTTCCTTTGTTTCAAATATATTATAAACTTCTTCTTTAGAATTAAAATTACCTTCTTCATATATTTTATTTAATAAAGATTCATTAAACTTAACACTAGTTAAAATATAACTTAGGTTACGGATAGTATCATTTAATTCTTTTTTATTAACATATGTTTCTATTTTAGCATAATTATACATCATTTCAACATATAATTTATCTTTAATTTTAGTTATTTCTAAATAGCCTTTTTTATCATTTATTTTAATCTCCTTTGAATAATAAGTATCCTTAGGTTTAAATTTAAAATCTGTTTTATAATAATAACTAACAACATCAACATATAGATAATACCTGTTATTACCACTTTTTAAAATATCATTATAATCGCTAGAAGACATCTTTATAACCCCCATTGGAGCATAATATTTATATCCCTTACCAACGTTATTAAAACTCTTTACTTCTAATGGTAGAATTTTATTCATCGTTTGAACATAGTTATATTTATCAATTCTTTCAACTGTACATCCTGATAAAACTCCTACAACCAAAAGTATTAATAAAACTTTTTTCATAAGTTCACCTACTTTACAAATATTATAACAAAAAACCAGTAAAAATAAAACCTTTTTTATTCTTTTACTGCTTCTAACATGCAAATTTTCTTTTTTTCTTGAAAAAACCGTTTTTCATATTCAGTCATAATGTTACTTTCGGGCATTTCTTTATGCAAATCAAGAGTTACTTTTTCTAAAACATATCCATACGTACTTAAAGATGAAATTGAAAAAGCAAAAAAATTAATATTATCGGTTTTTTGAATTATAGTCCTTTTATCTTTAAAAGTATTATTATATTGATTTAACATTACGTGACTAGTTAACCTTCTTTTTGAATGCCTCGTTTTTGGCCAAGGGTCATAAAAATTTAAAAATATTGTATCAATTTCATGATTAAACACCTGATCTATTTTAGATGCATCCATTTTAATAAGTCTTAAATTAGGTATTAACTTATCATTAAGTTTTTGTACTGCTCTTACCATAACACTATCAAACATTTCAATTCCTATAAAATTAACGTCTGGATAAGTAAGTGCGTTTTCAATTATAAAGTCACCTTTACCCATTCCAATTTCTATTTTTATAATATTTTTATTACCAAATGTTTCTTTCCATCTGCCATAGTAATTTGTTGGATTATCTATAACATATTTCGAGTTTTCAATAATGGTAGCAGCGTTTTTAACGTTTTTTAACCTCATATGTATCACCAAATATTATTATACACCAAAATCCTACATAAACATATAATTAATTGAAAGCTTTAAACAAGGAGGACAATATGAAAAGCGATAGAAATCAATTTATGACACAAATGGTTCCTAACAATACAATGATGCCTATGAATGGAATGATGATGCCAAATAACGGAATGATGATGCCTATGAATGGAATGATGATGCCTAATTATATGAATGATAATTGTGCTAACGTAGATAACCGAATAAGTGCTTTAGAAAAAAAGATTAAAGTGTTAGAAAACAGAATATCAAGGTTAGAAACTCCATATCAAAATAATCAAAACGGCCAAAACCAAGGATACCAATCAAATGGAAATCCAATGCCATATCAAACAACACAAAATGGCAACAATAACTATCAAGGGGAAATGTACATGATGTAAAAAAGCCGTTTGCTTATTTATAGCAAAGGCTTTTTTTCTTTTTTAAACTCTAATAATTTATTTAAAATATTTATCATAATTTTATAAGTATCGTTATATTTAATTAAACTCTCTTTTTGTTTTTCTAAATAAGGATCAACCCTTACATAAATAACCACAGCTTTTTTAAGAACATCTTGTGATAGCTTATCTATTTTTTCATAAATCTCATACTCAGTATCATTTTCAATGTTAGAAAAAACACTTGATAAAACATTGTTTGTTGCAATTAAATAATATTGTAATTCTAAGGCTGATAAGTCTTTTTTGTTTGAAGTTATCTTGGCAACATTTCTTATTAATCCGTGTGTGTAAACCATGTTTTTTACTAATTCTATTTTTATTGCATCAAGATTAAGGTGACAAAGTTCACTTAAATCATTATTTATACTACTAATAGCATCAATTAATAATTTTTCTTTTATTTCAGTAGTACATTTTAAATTGTCAATAGAGATTCTTAGGGATTTTTCTTGCTCAGTTACGTATTTTACGCTAAAATCCCCTTTTTCTTGTTCAGTTACGTATTTCATGATAAAGTCCCCTTTTTCTTGCTTTGCTCAAGAGATACTAACAACTCTTTACTATTTAACGCATGTTCTAAAAAGCCCATTTCACTTGATGAAACCATTAAAGTAGGAGCTACATTATCAAGATTTTTTATAATTTTTTCATGCTTTCTTGTTGAAACATAAAGTCCCACCAAAAAACTTATATCGTTATCATCTAAACTTTTAATAACTTCACTCAACTTATTTATATCAAGTGCTACGTCCGAAAATCTAGACATTAAATCATTATTATTTACCAAAATTTTTTCTAACTGTTTATTTTCATTAGTACCATACATTTCTTGTTCCTGTTCATTATATCCATAAATATTTTTATCCGATATTTTTTTTGCGTGAAAAGCGTTTTTTATTACTTGTAACAATACTTCTTCTTTTGTATAATCCTTAGAAATATTATTTGCAATACCATATCTTTGATCAATTTCCACTCCATTACATAGTTGTTCAATAATATTGGCTTTAAGGCGATCATTAACGTTTATTTGCAAAACATTATCTAAACACTTTCTAATTTCTTTTTGCCTAGATTCATAGCTATCATCAATTTGATCTTTATCAAATTGAATTTCTTGAGCAATATTCTTTTTCGAATAATATAACTCTTGTAATCCAGACATAACAACCCAAGCATTATTAAAAGGATTATTTCCTAAAAACTGATTACCCATCTGTCTTTGAATTTCATTATTACAAGCCTTTTTAAAAAAATCGCAAAATTCTGAATTAATACCATCCATATTCATAAAAACGTTAGCAATTTCTTCTTTTGATAAACTAAATTCTTCACTTAAAATAGATATACAATCAAACATTGATTTTTCATCAGCAATCATAAAATTAAAAACCGTTGAAAGTTGGTTTATAACCCCAATTTTCCCAATTTGTACGATGTAGTTTCGAGCATTATTAGTACTAGTAAAAGCCGTTATATTACCAGCAAAATAATGCTTTAAAATCATAAAATATCCTTTTGTTGAAACCTCATATCCCACTTTTTTGCAAGTTGTATCTAATGCTTCCTTTAAATTATTCATAAACATCCCACCTTTTCTTAATTATATCATTTCAAAGAATATTTTGTTTGAAATACGTAAATGTATGTAAACACATGGTAAAACAACTATTTAACCATATTTTTTCTTTTCATTGTTCCAAATAACTTTTTCAAACTACCATTTAAATATGTTAATCCTAAATATATAGCAGTACCAGTTAAACCATAAACTCCAATTGTAATAACAGCGTTAAACCTACTACTAAAATTAAATGGAAGAATATGTTTCATAATAACAATCACTATTATCATTATTACAATTGGATAAATAAACTTAAAAATTGATTTAAATATTTCTTCTATATCAAGCTTTATTATTTTATTAATGCATGCAAAATTAATCATAAACGAAATAAATAGTCCTAGTAAAGTAGCAAAAGTTGATCCATAAAAAGGATATAATCCAAACTTATCAAATAAAACCATAAAAGGTACGTTTAATACATATTTAATCACAATACCAACTATGATACTTAAAAAAACGTTTCTAAACTTATTAAGTGACTGTGCTATTGATACTGAAGTTGTAAAAATACATCTAAATAAAGATATAAAAATAGTAAAACAAAAAACCAAAGGACCCCACATGCTATCACCATAAAACGCATAAAAAACCGGTTTAGCAAGAAGACTTAATCCCACTGCCATTGGCATGGTAACATATAATAGCATAAGAATTGATTGGGTAATCTTTTTTTTAACATCCTTTTTATTTCCGGATACAAAACTTGCTGTTATATTAG
>JAVWDK010000062.1:0-5635 GCA_036642175.1 Bacilli bacterium | reverse complement strand
GACAATTATTATAAAAATATAATTAATATTTAATAATATTAAGTTTAATTACAATATTTAATTCACATAAAAATAATGAAAAGAAATAAATAACAATTATACAATTGTAAATATCATAAAAAAAATCATATATGAGATAAATAATCTCCAATGATTTTTTTATAATAATTCAATAATTATTACTAGTACACCATATTCTATTTGTTTTTCTAAAGATTAACAAATATAAAATATTATGATTTAACTATCTATTTGAAAATAAAAATAAATTCTGCTATTTTTCAATACTTGCTTTAATAAAAGAATCAAATAATGGATGACATTTGTTAGGTCTACTTTTAAATTCAGGATGAAATTGACAAGCAATAAAATGTTTATGAGTAGGTATTTCAATAATTTCCATTAAATTACTTTTTTCATTTATTCCCGAAAAAATCATTCCATTATTTTCTAGTAACTCTTTATATTTATTATTAAATTCATAGCGATGCCTATGTCTTTCTAAAATGTTTTCTAATTTATAATCATGATATGCTAACGTATCTTTTTTTATATGACAATCATAATTTCCAAGTCTTAATGTTCCACCAATGTTACTAATTGATTTTTGATCAGCCATTAAATCAATTATAGGTTCTGAAACACTTTCATTAAATTCCGTAGAATTTGCTTCTTTTAAATTACATACATTCCGTGCAAATTCGATTATTGATATTTGCATACCAAGACATATTCCAAGAAAAGGAATATTATTAATTCTTGCATAATTAGCTGCATTAATCATTCCATTTATTCCACGACTACCAAATCCACCGGGTATTATGATACCTTTACTATTTTTAAATATCTCACTTAATTTAATATCAGATTTTTCTAAATCTTCTGAATTTACCCAATTAATATTAATTTTAGTATTATATTTATAACCAGCATGTTTTAAAGCTTCTTTAACAGATAAATATGCATCTTCTAAACTAACATATTTTCCAACTAATGATATTTCTATTTCTGATTTTAAATTATTAACAGTTTTAATTAAATCTTCCCAATATTTAAGATTAGTTTTTCTATTTTCCAAATCAAATTGTTTTAAAATAATTTCTTCTATATTTTGGTTATGAAAATTAATTGGTATTTGATATATATTACTAACATCAATTGCTTCAATAATATTTTCAAGAGGAATACTTCCAAATAAAGATATTTTTTCTTTTATATTTTTAGTTAATTCAATAGAAGCACGAGTTACAATAATATCGGGTTGAATACCTAACTTTCTAAGTTCAATAATACTATTTTGAGTAGGCTTAGTTTTAAGCTCATTAGAACCATATAAATATGGAATAAAAGTAGTATGAACAAACAAAGTGTTTTTAATTCCATTTTCCATCCTAAATTGTCTTAATGCTTCCATCATTACAGATGATTCTATATCTCCAACAGTTCCTCCAATTTCAGTTATTACAATATCTGCTTTTGATGAAATTCCTGCTTCATAAATTTTATTTTTTATTTCATTAGAAATATGAGGAACAATTTGAATTGTCGCACCAAGAAAATCACCATGACGTTCTTTTTCTATTACTGATGAATATATTTTTCCATTAGTAATATTGGATGTATAATTCAACTCCTCATCAATGAATCTTTCATAATGTCCTAAATCTAAATCTGTTTCACATCCGTCAGCTGTAACAAATACTTCTCCATGTTGAATAGGGGACATTGTACCAGGATCAACATTCATATATGGATCAAATTTTTGCATAAATACTTTATAATTCCTAGCTTTTAAAAGTAAAGCAATAGATGAAGCGGTGATACCTTTACCTAATCCTGAGCAAACACCACCAGTAACGAAAACGTATTTTGTCATATTTACCTCCAAACAAAAAAACTCTTTTCTGAGAGTTTCTATAGGCTCTTTTTAATTATAACAAATATATTTGTTTTTTTAAATCATTCTTGCATAATTTATAAAAATAAATAGTAACAAACTATTTTTTTTGAAAACTGTAACAAATATAAGTATTTTGTGTTAAAATATATTATATAGAAGTAGGTGCGTATGGAAAAAATAAAAATCAACATTTTACCAAATTTATTTTTAAATCCAGATGGAACTTTTGATAAAGAAAGAGCAATTAATTTATGTGGTAAAATTGCAGGTGTTTGCTATGATAAAGAGGGATTTTCTCATCTAGAAAAAGAACCATTAGAAAAAACAAATAATCGTATTAAAATGACTCTAAACAATGGTCATCATAGTGTTTATGATCATATTTCAATTAGCTTTAATTGTCAAAATATTCCTAAAATTTTAGCAATGATTTTAAATAATGAACATCAATATACAACAAGTGAAAAATCAGCAAGATATACACCAATTCAGAGAAATAGCGATTCTGTTATTACTGAACTTGAAGAAACTTTATATAATAAGTGGATTGATATATTTAAAAATAAGATTACAATTAAATATGGAAATGTGTATGATAATTCAAAAATTCAAAAACTTGCTCAAGAAAATGCTCGCTATTTAGTTACTGTATTTATGCCAACCCAAATGATTTATACAACATCTTTAAGACAAATAAATTATATTGTATCTTTTATGAAAAAATTTATAAAAGAAGCTGATTTAACTAAAAAATTCAATGAAAAATTAATTAAGTCAATGCAATTATTTATAGTAGAATTAAAAAAATTAAATGTGTTAGAGGATGGTCTTCTAAAAAACGAAAAAAATAGAATGCTTTCTTTATTTGGAAAAAACTTAAATTCAAAAAAAGATATTTTTAAAGATGTTTATTCAACTACATATAAAGGTTCTTTTGCTCAACTTGCTCAAGCACAAAGACATCGTACAATCGATTATCAAATAGAACTTATGGATAAATTAGAATATTTCATTCCACCAATTATTGAAGATGATAAGCTTTTAGTAAAAGAATGGTTAAATGATATGGAAAAAGTTAAAGACGTAATACCTCAAGGAGAAAAAATAATAATAAATGAAATAGGAAAATATGATGATTTTATTTTAAAATGTAAAGAAAGATTATGTACTGCTGCCCAACTAGAAATAATGAGTCAAACAAATAAAACTTTATTAAAATATGAAAAATTTCTTAAAAAATCAAAAAGTCCTTTAGCTGATGATATTAAGCAATATTCTTATGGTGCTAGATGTACATTTAAAGGTTATAAATGCTCATCTGATTGTGGCTTTCAAGAAGGAAAAACATTAAAAAGAAAAATATAAAAAACTAATCATTATTTTCATAAGAAAGTAAATTCTTTATATCTTTTTCAGTCAATTTTGAAATAATATTTTTATTTCTATCATCTGACTCAATTAGTTTATCACTAAGAGTCTTTTTCTTTTTTTGAAGTTCTAATATTTTTTCTTCAATTGTACCTTTAGTAATAAGCTTAATAACTTCAACAACTTTATCTTGTCCAATACGATGAGCACGATCAGTTGCTTGATTTTCTACTTGTGGATTCCACCATAAATCTAAATGAATAACAATATCAGCACTTGTTAAATTAAGTCCTGTACCACCAGATTTTAACATAATTAGAAATACTTTCGTATCATCATTATTAAATTTATCAACTAATTCCATTCTCATCTTACTACTTACAGATCCATCAATTGTATAATTTGATATATTACTATTTGATAATTCCATTCTAACAATTTCTAAAGCAGTTTTAAAACTAGTAAATAACAATATTTTATGACCATTGTCAGTAGATTCTTTGATTATTTTAATTAAAGTTTCAATTTTATTACTACCACCAGTATAATTTTCAAATAAAATTCTTGGATCAATACAAATCTGTCTTAATTTCATTAGAAGTTGTAAAATTAAGAATCTTGATTTAGAAAAACCTTCATTTTGAATAATATTGTCCATTTCTTTTTTTACTTTTTCAAGTTCAGCAACATATATTTTTTTTTGCTCATCAGCTAAATCAACATAAATATTATTTTCTATTTTATCTGGTAATTCTTTAATAACATCAGATTTTTTTCTTCGTAAAATAAATGGACTAATTTGTTTATTTAATGATTTTAATAAATCTAAAGTATCTTTATCAAATTCTTTAACTTTGTATTTACTTTGAAACTTAGCCATACCTGATAAAAAACCTGGCATAATAAAATCAAAAATACTCCATAATTCAGTAACAGAATTTTCAAGAGGGGTACCTGTCAAGGCAAATTTAGACTCAGCTTTAATTTTTTTAACTATTTTTGAAATAACTGTATTAGGGTTTTTAATATTTTGAGCTTCATCAATTACACACAATTTAAAATTAATATCTTTATAATATTCAAAATCTTCACGAATAAGTCCATAAGTTGTTATTGTTATATTAGTCAAATTATTTAATAATTCAATTCTTTTGATTTTATTACCAACAATAACTTGATAATTTAACTTAGGTGCAAATTTAATAAACTCTTTTTCCCAGTTATATGCTAAAGAAGTAGGAACAATAATCAAAAATTTATTTTCAATATTTTCATTTAATAATTGTTTAATAAAATAAATTGTTTGGACTGATTTTCCAAGCCCCATTTCATCAGCTAAAATACCACCAAAACCTGTTTTTTGTACATTATATAACCATTTAATTCCAGATAACTGATAATCTCTTAATATTTTAATATCCTCATTAGTAAAATCAATGTTTATATCTTTATAACGATTAAATTTATCAATTAAATCATTAAATAAACTATTAGTTTTAATTATATGATATTTATTATCTCTTAAACTATCTAAATATATTGCTCGATATTTAGGCATAATCCCATTTGCTTTAGCTATATCTTTATTTGATAAATCCATATCATCAATTAAATTTTCTAATTCTTTTAAACTATCATCTTTTTCAAGATTAACTATATTACCACTTTTAAGACGAAAATATTTTTTCTTTTTCTTCATTGAATCAAATATATTAACCAATTCGTCATTTTTTATATCACCTAAATCAAAATTATAATTCATTATATTATCTTTACCAATTGAAAAAGTACTTTGAACGTTAGTTTTTTTTATAATTGTTACATCTTTAATTTTTTCAGAAGTGTATATTTCGTATTTTATAGATAAAATAGGTAAGTTATTTTCTAAAAATTGGCCAATTTCATCAATATCATCAAGTAGTAATTTATCATCTTCAATTACAAAATCATATTTAAGTATTTCATCAATAACATTATTTTCAAATTCTATATCTCTTAAAATAATAGTTTCTTTATCAAAAAAATCAACAATTACATTATTATATAAGAATTTAGCATTGCAAATAATTTTATTGAAATAAAAATCAAAATATAATTTACATTCTGGTTCTTTTGTAATAATTATATTTTCTAACTTTTCATCAATTATAATATCATTTTTAATAATTGGTAAAATACTTTTTGAAAAAATATTCAATTCTTGATCTTTAAAAATTAATTTTGTCATTTTATTATCTATAAGAGCTTTTAAAAATTGACTTTGTTCAATATTTAGATGATATAATTTGTTGTTTTTAAGCACATATTCACTATCAAAAGTCATTAATTGATAATCATCTTCAATATTACTCATTAATTCATAATTAT
>JAVWDK010000061.1:0-5637 GCA_036642175.1 Bacilli bacterium | reverse complement strand
GACTTTAAATAATGAAAAAGGTTAATTTCAAAAGAAGTTAACCTTTTTTTGTTATTGAAAAAGAAATAGTCATATTAAATGTGATAAAAAGAAAATTAAGAATAGAAGAAACACTAAAAATAAAAATAAAAGATATATTTGTTTTTTGTAATACCACTCCACATTTATAAATGATAGCATTAGAAAAATAGATAAAACCAATTTATCTATTTTTGAGATGAGCCACATAGAATAATAATTATATAGTATTAGAGTATAAGATAAGAAATATCATTACTGATAATCAAATTTTATTTGTTTAAAATTGCATCAATTGGTTTCATTTTTGATATTTTAAAAATTGGAATTATACTTGAAATAATAGTTACCATAAACACAATTAAATAAATTATAATAAACTGTCTTGCTCCTAATATAAATGGTGTTAATACTAACGAAGCTTTAACCATAATTATTTTATTTAAAAGATTGGTTACCACAATCAATAATATAGAAGCTAGAGTTCCAGAAATAAATGACATTACCATTCCTTCCCATAAAAATATTTTTATGATATCTACACTTCTAGATCCTAATGCACGAAGAACTCCAATTTCTTTTTTACGATAATTAATACTTGTTATTATAAAATTTCCTATTAAGAAAATAGTAAATATTAACAAAGCAATACAACCCCAAAAAGCAATATCTTTTAAAATATAAATTGTTCTAATTAAATCATTAACATCACTACTATATGTGGTTTTTGTAGATAATGTTTCATTGTATGGAAATGCTTGTAGTATATTTTGTATTTCTCTTTGTTCTGTTGTAGGAATTAAATAACCAATCTTTTGAAGTAAATTAACTTTGAAATTTCCAACTAAGTCAATCGAAAAATAATTATATTGTTTACTATTGTCCTCTTTTAAACCAACTAATCCAATAACTTTTATATTATCATATTTATAATCTGGTTTATTAGGGTTATAGCTTCTTCCTTCATAAACTTGCAAAGTAATATTTTTCATAATTATAGCAAAATCTTTTACATAATTTTCAAAAAATTTTTTTTCTAAATACTGTGCATCCATATTTGCATTTTTTTCAATATATTTAGATAAGTTTTTTTGATAGTTATCATAATCAAACTCCTTTATTTGTCTGACATTTAAAATCATTTCATTTTTGGAAAGATTGCTTGCTACTTTCCAATTTGTACCATCATAATATTCAATTTTATCTTCCAATACAGCAGGAGAAACGTAATAACCACTATCTTGCAATCTAATATCATTAGAAATCAAATGGTAATTATTATTTGAATTTAAAATGGATTTTTTTTCTATATCAAGATTATCAATAAAGGATTCATTCACATAAATTTTATTATAAATATTTTGATAATTTTTAATCAATAAGGAATAATTACTATAATCTTCTTCAATAAAATTTTTCATTTCTTTTATTTTTATACTTTGATATTTAGATAAATCATAATCTATAATACCTACTATTTTTACTTTTCCCTTATTTCCAAAATAAAATGTTTTATTAGAATTTAATATTTCATTATAATCTTTTGGTTTATATAAATTTTCTGTAATAAATTCATTAGTAGTATTATTTTCATATGTTGAAATACCATTAGATATAATTATATCGGCTACATAATTAGAAATAACAATTTCATTAGCCTTATTTGGTAGTCTTCCTTTCACTTTTTCTTTTATGATTTTATTTAAATTATCAACAACTACAATGTCAGCAGATTCATATAAATGTATATATGGTATATCATCATGATTAGTTTTAATTTTTAAAAGGGTTCCAAGTCCTTCTTGCGATAATCCTTCTTGAATTTTATAAATAGGATATATATTTTTATTTATCTTAGATTTTATCTTTTTTGTATCTTCTTCATTTAGTTCTAATTGTTCTTTATTAATAAAATCATATTTATCAAATTTTTCATATTGATACTTCTCGATTTGAACATATTGTTCTTTTTTATCTACTAGCAACTTTGAATGTGCTTTTTCTACATTATAGTTAGATATACTATCTGTAATGCTTAAAAATAATAATGAACACATTGTTAATATTATAGTAAAAAATAATTTTATTTTTTTATGCTTTAGACTTCCAATTCCTAATTTAAAACTTTCTTTTAGAGGTAATTTTGATTTAATTGTTTTATAGATTTCTTTTTTATCAACACTAATATTTTGTTTTTGTATGTCATTTATTATATTTCCATCTTTAATTTCTATAATTCTATCCCCATATGTATTAGCAGATTCATTATCGTGTGATATAATAACAACCAATTTTTCTTTACTAATTTTTTTTAATAATTCCATTACCTGTTTTCCAGTTACACTATCTAAATTTCCTGTTGGCTCATCAGCTAAAATGATTTTAGGGTTTTTTACTAATGCTCTTGCAATTGCAACTCTCTGTTTCTGCCCTCCTGATAATTCATTTATCTTTCTATGCTTCAACTCAATTAATTCAAGTTTTTCTAATAGGGTATCAATTTCCTCTTTATTAATGTCTTTTTGCTGTAATTGAAGAGCTAATATAATATTTTCATATACATTATAATCTTCTAAAATGTTAAAATCCTGGAATACAAATCCAATATAAGTATTTCTATAAGAATCAAAATCTGCTTGATTAAAATCTTTACTACTCTTATCTAAAATTATCATATCTCCAGAATCATACTTATCTAGACCACCAATAACATTTAATAATGTAGACTTTCCACTTCCACTTTTCCCTAAAATGAATGTCATTCCATTCTTATCAAAGTTTAAGGAAATATTATTAAGTGCTTTAGTATTATTTCCTTTTTTTGATTTATATGTTTTAGAAATATGATTTAATTGAATCATTTTTACACTCTCCATTTCATTAACTATATTATATAATACTTTAATCTAGTTGTATATAATTTTATGAATTTCAATCAAGTTCTTAAACTCGTTTTTATAGACATATTTAATTTATTTTGATTTTTTTATAACAACCAATAATATCTTTATTTATTACAAGTCGTATTAATTATTTGTTTGCTTATTAAAATATTATACTGTTATTAAAAAAATAAAGAGACCTATTGATAACAGAACTAATATAAGAAAAATGCATAATAAAAGCTGATCACTTTATAAAAACATAAAATATGTTATACTAGTAATAGCAATAAAAGCAGAAAAAATCTTATCTAGATTAGATGAATTAGTAATGACATATGATACAAAATTGAAAAATCAAAAGACTTAAAAATAGAAGTCCTAAATAACCTATTTTCTAATAGAGTAACATACTATGTTTTGGGCAGAGTCAATAACAGAGTGCCACAAGTTAAAATTATTTAATAGTAATTTAGAAAGAAGATAAAAAGATGAAAAAATATAGTAAATTATTTATTTTGATTATGCTTATTATAGTTATCACTTTAATAGGAGTTAAATTTATTCCTTTTGGTAATCACCTTTACAAAAACAAAGAAATGGCATCAAATTTGATAATTCCTAGACTATCAATTTTTGATGAAGAATGTTGCATGTTTTCTGCTAATTTTAAATTTTTTAGAAGTGTACAATCATTAAAAAATGAATTAAATAATATTATGAAAAAATATGATAAAATATTTTGTAATTCAAAAACTTATTATTATGATAAAAACAGCAACATAACAATAACTAATTATGGTGTTAAATTGGGATTTATTATAAATAGTTTCTTCATTACATATGATAAAGGTAATTATTGCAAATAACAAATTACAATTTGTAAGATTGTTTTTAAATGAACTATCTTTTTGGTTTGCAAAAGTTACTATACTTAAAATAATAGTTACCATAAATAAAATTAAGTAAATTATAATAAACTGTCTTATTTCTAATATAAATAGTATTAATACTAATAAGATTTTAGCCATAATTATTTTATTTAAAAATTTCTTTTTTACAATAATTAATACTTCTTATTATAAAATTATCAATTAATAATTTTTTTTATTATATAAAAAACTTGTAAGATATTTTGCATTTTCTTACTGTATTCTAAATAGTAAACAAATTTCAAAATTGAAACATTCTTTTAAAGACAATATTAATTTAATAGATTAACTACTTAAAAATGACTATTTTTTTCTTACATTAAGCATATCGATAAAAGCTTCAATTCTAGTTTTAATACCAACTTCAGAAGTATTTGAATCAAAACTAAAATAAACAATTGGAGTAAAATATTCTTTACATATCTTATCAATTATAGGCATTGCTCCTATCTCTGGCGTGCAGAACGATGATTTAATGTGAATTATACCATCATAATTATTCTCACACAAATACTTAGTTCTACCAATATTATCATGAGCATCTGCTCCCATTTTATATTTAATATATTTTTGAGTTTCTTTTAAGTACTTTTTCACCATTTTCTTTTTTTGAAATAATAAGTAAGTGGCATTTGTAAACCTTGTAATTTCAACTTTATATAAAGCAAGTATGTTTTCTAAATTGTAATTAGAAAATGGTTCCATAATTGTATACAGTTCACCAATAATACCAATTTTTAGACAATTATCAGGTTTTTTAATTATAACACTTTTAAACTTACTATAATACTTTAAATAAGTTCGATACAAATGTAAATAACACTTACTATTACCATAATTGGCAAGCATTTCATTATAAAGCTTATTAAAACTTCCTTTTTCTACTTCAAATCCTATATTTTTTCTTATATAATTATCAATAATATCCATATACTTAGTCATTTTTATAGCAATAAACAAATAGTATAAAACTTTAAAAAAATTTAATTTTGAATCTATACTTTTAATTTTTTTATATATTTCATATTTATTAGACTTTCCTTTACTAACTAGATTAATATAAGTGAAATTATAGCCTAAGTCTCTAAGAATTTGTTCCTGCAACTCACTATAATAACCATTTCTACATCCACCACCTGCTTGAATTAGAACATTAGCACCTTTTTCCAAGCTTTCAATAAACGTTCCTAAAGTATATTTAAAAGGCATACATACAAAATCAGGACTATATTTAGAACCCAATTCAATTGTTTTAGCAGTAATTTTTTCTGGTTTCATTACTTTACAATGCAATATTTTTTTTAACAGATAATAAACAACAACCGAATAGTTACCCATTTGTGGATATGAGATTACTTTATTTATCATTTTGTTTCCTTTCTAATATATCACAGAAACTTTCTAAACGCGTTTCAATTCCTAATAAAGTATTAATGTCATCAATAACAATATTAATATTAAAAATATCTAATTTTCTTCTTACTAATTCATTTACTAAAGAGTCTAACCCACATGGAAACGATGAAATAAAAATTATTCCATCAATATATTTTTTAGCTAAAATTATTGAACCAATCATTTCTTTACTATATTTAAAATATAAGGAATTAGATAGTTCTTTTGACCTATCATTAGCAAGTGATGTGTTAAATCTATCTGAATATATTATTTCAATATTCATTTGTTTAAGATAATTAATTATTGGTAAACCAGCTAAATTATCATACAAAATATAAGGATGGGCTACTAAAAGAACTTTTTTCTTTTTACTTAATAAGGAATGATAATTATTATTTATTCTTTTT
>JAVWDK010000060.1:0-5650 GCA_036642175.1 Bacilli bacterium | reverse complement strand
CATCTTAAATGTTTTTCTGAATTATAGATCGGAACCACAACACTTACTAAGGGTAAACTTTCACTATCCATAATACCTCCATTTTATAATAAAATATTTCATTATATACATAACTCCAATAGATTGAATTTCATATTACTTAATTACTTAATTACTTAATTACTTAATTTCTTTTTTGTTTTATTTTTATTTAAAATCTGAATATAATAAAATGTAAAAAGAATTATTGCCATTAATACAAAAACTATCATTGCTATTAAATAAGTTCCCGCTGCGCCCAAAAGTCCATAATTAGAAACCAAAAAATCAGAAAATATAAAAGTCACAAGACAAGACAATCCATAACCAATAAGAAGACTATACTGTTTTCGCATTATTGTTATAATATTATATAAAATATTCCCGAGTGCACTTAATCCTCCCCCAACAAGAATAATCATTAATTCTGTTTGATATTGAGACAATTCCTTTGTAAACAATAGCGAAAGGATTGGAATTCCTAAAAAAAATCCTCCTAACAACGTAGCAAAAGTAAAAATAATAACTCCAAAGATAACGAAAAAAGCATATTTTATAAAATCACTATACTTTTCTTCATTCCAAATTAAAGCCATTTTAGTTAGCAATGGTCTAAATGCAATATTTAGTAAGTTAATAACAGCCGCAGGCATAAAAAGCTGATTGAAATAGCTTTGATCATTAAATGTCATATAAGTGAAAATTGAATTTCTCGGAGCATTAAATACGTACATTATCATATATGCCCCTGCAAATAATGGCAAACATTCAAAAAAAAGTTTTTTAAGTTTATAAAAATGCACGACAAATTTAGGTTTTTCAAATAATCTTATCTTGTAACAATCATAGCAAAAAAAACTTATCAACGCAGCTATAAACATTCCTAACGTTGCTAAAACGAGATCATCTGTTAATGCTAAAACAATACCAAATGCAATCGTACTAAAAAACACCCTATAAGAAAGTGCCTTTCCGGCAATGTCCAAACGCTCTTTCTGTTGAAAAAAGCCTTGAAAAACATCTGACATTGCATCAATGACACGATAAGCACAAAGAATAATCATAACAACTGCAGTTATATCAACATAATAATTTTTGTACCATATATAAAAGCAACTAACTCCCATCATTAAAATGCAAGTAATAACCCGTGCCGTAAAATAGTCTGAAAAAGCAAAATTTTCCAACACATCGGTAGATTGGTATACTCTTACCTCAAAACAAGCGATGGTTAACATCAACTGTGATCCTGCAAAAGCTAAAGAAAAAATACCACCACTATCATTTCCTGCAATTTTAACTACTAATATAGATAAAACTAAAGTTGCAAGTGCATTAAAAAGACTTCCCGTTATATTCCAAAAGAAAACAGCATGCATAGTAGTTTCTTTTAATTTATTCATCCATACCTCCATAAGAAACGCTATTTTTTCGTTCTTCTAAAAGTGGAAATTGCCAATAATTACCATATATTTTCGTTAAATAACACTCATAACCATCTGGAATATATATTTTCATATTTTTAAATAGAAATTGCTTATATAGAAAAATTTTATCTAAATTTGTAACATAATCTCTTAGGTTAGCATATTCAAAACATGTTACCACTTTCATTGAGATATTATTATTTTTTGTTGTTGCATTTCGATACTTTTTACATATAAACTCTTGTTTGATTTTTAAAATATGTAAGAAGTAATTATATAGCTTATAAATTACTTCTGCTATCTTTTTCTTTAATTCTTTGTACGGAATAACAGAAATTCCAAGACCTCTTAAAAACATAATCCGTCCCCAAAACAAAGCATCTCTAAATTGTTTTTCTCTTTCTTTTAAATTATCTAACACATTTCCCATGGGAAAATATCCACACCAATCCCACGATTACACTTCCTTTGTTTCTCAATTTCAGGTATAAAAGAAATACCCGTTTTTTGAAATTTAGTGACTAAATTAATATAATCTTGGCTTTCATCTGGAATTAGAAGATTATATTTAGCATTCTTTTTTTGACAACTTCAATAAATCGATTGTAATCTTCTCTTGGCATGATTAGATCAACATCATCATCTCATGGTATAAATCTCTGATGACGAATTGCCCCTAAAACAGTACCAAGTGCAGTACTATACCTAATATTATTTCTAGTACAAATATTTTCTATCACTTTTAATATTTCTAATTCTACATTATGAAGCTTTTTTAACGTTTTTTCATCATATTCTTTTGCCACTATTTTATCGTTAATAATAACTATGTAATTGCAAACATAATGAAAAACATTATCCAACTATAATGATAAAACCTATAATACTCCATTATAGAGACTCCCAAGCATATTTCAAAATAAAACAATCATTAGTAACTTTTAATTCATTTATATTTTTATAGCAAATAAAAAAATATATAAAATTGATAAAATATTTAAAACATTCGTAGAAATCACTAGTTTTGTATCTATATTTTTGATTTTTACAATGCTACTATTTCTTCCTAATAATACAATCAGTGGTAATAGTGGCAATAAATACCGCCCTTGAACACCTTCAATTATGCTATTTCCAGTACCTGTCCACGTTAAACCAACGCAGAACAATCCAAAAATAATTCCAAAAATAATAAATAACATTATTATTTTATGCTTTCTAAACAAATATAATTTTTCTTTTTGATATTTTAATGAAGCTATGGCTAAAGTAATTATATATGGCACCGTTAAATATACCGGTAATGTAGTCATATATAATCCACCAACCAATTCGGTAACAAAATAACTTCCTCTGCTATACAATGTATTGAATATCATTTTTAAAAATAATAACGGCTCTTTAAAAATATAAGCAAACGAGTATGTCGTCTTTAAAGTTTCAACACTCATATTATTTTCCATTGTAATTGATCTCCAAATAGATGGGAAATTAACAAAAATATACATTAGTATTGCACTTAAAACGAAAAAGAATATCAATTTTCTATAATTATAGTGTTCTGAAATTCTAGATTTAGGTATAATAAAGAATAAAAAAACTACTAGTGCATACACTATTTTACATGGTGCTAACAACACACCCACGACACATAAAATCATAATATCTTTCTTTGTTAGTTTCTCTTTTCCAAATGCCGCATATAAACAGTATGATGTGTATAAAAATGACAAACTAATCATAACTTGGTCATATGAAAATCCTGATGTTTGAAATAAAACAAAAGGTGTCAAACCTGCGCAAAAAAATACCATTTTCCCAATTGGCACTTTTTTTATTGCATAATAATTCATTATCACAAAACAAATCAAATTAAATAATCTCACTAAGTATAATGAAGATATTTGTCCTAAATGAAATAAGCGAGAAAACGTAATTCCTAACATCGCCGGAAAATAAACATAAGGAACTTCTTTTACAAATCTTCCTGGTACATCAACTAAGTTAGACTTACTATCATTTTTCAAAAAATTATAATAAACTCTGTTATATGTTTCTACGGTTGGTGGTCCTAAAGATAGGCCTGTAAGATCATCAGACTCCCGCTTAAGTAACCCTCCACTATCTGTTTCTAATCCTTGTCCCATTATAAAATTAGAATATCTATAAGCTGTGTCAAAATGTGCTAACTCATCAAATCCACCATAAGGAGTAATAACAAACATATACATGATTCCCAAAAACAAAGCTGAAAAAACAAATATTTTTTGAATATTTGTTTTTTTCAAGAAAAGAAAATAAAAAATAGTTAATAGAAAAATCGCAATGAATAGTATCAATAGCCAATAATATATACTAATAAATGTTTTTTCACCTTGCCATAATGATATGGCTAAATCTCCTTCTAATGGTACTCCATTTAAATTCGCTGAACCATAGCTATATACATCTTCTTTTGACGAAAATACTGTAATGGCATTATTAACCTCTCCATTCCTTGGACATGATATAACAACGCTATACATTTTTTGGGGGTCAATTTGTATTTCTTCATTAAAGAATATTTTTGTTTTTTCTCCATTTTTTATTGTAGGAACATTGATCATTTCATTTTTTAAAATATTCCCATTTTCATCCTGAACTTGTATTAAAACAATACCTTCATTTTTTCTATCATATGTACCAAATTCTATTGATAACCCTTTTAAATTTTCATCAACATTAAAACTTTGCGTTAATCGATCATCAGATAAAATTTCTCCTGTGTTTGTTTCTTTTGATCCAATAATTGTAGATTCCATCGGTGTTTTACTTATATCTAAAATTTCAGTTTGAAAGATAAAAGCTGAAATGAAAAAATAGCACAAAATAATTATAATGCACTTAATAATATTATTTTTTTTATTTTTTTCCATCTATTTTCTCCATGATATGATATATTTATAGCAAAGAACTATTCCGCTCATTTAATAAAACATATTAAACTATCCTTTAAGCTTATTCCTCTTATACTTTTCATAAACTTATTTTTGTCAATTTTTATTGATTTCTCTAATATTTTGTCAGTTATTTGTTTTCTAAATCTTTTATCCTCTTTTCTAATAAAGCATAATGCTGAATCAATTCTTTGTTTTTTTCTTTAAGAGAGCTTAATTCTTGACTATTCTTAAATAATAATATTAATAAAAATATTGATGTTAACAAAAATAATAAAGATGGAGCATATTCGATACCCACCAACTTAGCTAGATAAATAATTATATTAGGAACAAATGCTAATATCAAAATTACGATTGTTCCGACCATCCAGAAAATACTCTCATCCTGTGACATATAATTTTTTCGAACGCATCTATAAATATAAATCATCAAAACAACTGCAACCATAATATAAATAATTCTAGTCATCATATTTTTTTGTTCCTTTCTTTCTAAATAAATTATTCAAAAAAACTACCATAATATAATAAAACATTTTCAACATATATTTAATTGGTTTTACTATCCCTCCATGCATACTTTCGCCCATTTCTCTACTTTTCATTTTAACTGAAAGTTCATCAATTGTATAACCTTGATAGATTAATTGAATTAACAAATTTGCATCCGCAAATTCTGGGTAAGCGTATATTTTTGATAATGATGTAAAGACCTCTTTTTTTATAACCTGAAGACCTGACGTAGGATCAGATATTTTTTGACCAGTTAACATTTTAATGATATTTTGGAATAATTTTGTTCCTATTTTCCTGAAAAAGGAATGCTGATAGTTTGTTTCTTCTAAAAACCGAGAACCTATAACAATATCTACATTCTTTTCAATAGCATATTCATACATTTTTTTTGCTTCAGATGCTAAATGTTGTCCATCTCCATCAAATTGAATTAAATAATCATAACCATTTTGAACTGCATATTTAAAGCCAGTCTGAATAGAATAAAAATAACCTAAATTAATTGGTAAGTTCAAATAGTTTGCATCTATTGTTTTTATAATATCTATTGTATTATCTGTAGAGCAATCATTAATGATTAAAATATCTGACTCAGAAAAATTTTTTTGAATATCTTCCACTACTAATTGCAAGTTCTTAGATTCATTATAAGCCGGAATAATTATAACTACTTTCATCTTCTCTCCTAAATACACTTAATAAGCATTCTTAAACACCGCCCTAAACGTCATAAAAAGAATCTTTACATCA
>JAVWDK010000059.1:0-5653 GCA_036642175.1 Bacilli bacterium | reverse complement strand
AATTGAATTAATAATACTTCCACCTTTTCCAATAACAATTCCCATATCTTCTTCTTTAACAATTATTTCAATTGTTATCAAATCTTCATCTTCAAATTGTTTAATTAATATACTATCTGGATCACTTACAATGCTTTTCACTAAAAATTCAGTTAATTCAACCAATTTCATTATTTACCTTCTTTTACTTGTTTTAAATTATGAAATTTTTCATTAATTTTACAATTTTTAAATATTGATCTTACTGTTTCAGTAGGAATAGCTCCAATATTTAACCATTTTAAAGCAATTTCTTCATCAATTTTGCTTTCACCAGTTAATGGATCATACGTACCAATTAATTCAATAAATTTTCCATCTCTTGGACATCTTGAATCTGCTGCAACAACACGATAAAATGGTCTTTTTTTCGCACCCATTCTTTTTAATCTTAGTTTAACTGCCATACAAATTTCCTCCTTATTGAAATAATTTTAACATATAAAAAAGGAAGTGTCAACAGTTTTTAGTTGACACTATATATAATTTTCATCAACACTATTTTCTATTTCTTTTTCAATAGTTTCATTTACCTCATCATTTAGTTCTTCCCATGGTTCTTCATCATCTTCAACACCTATTTTAAACTTAGTCTCTCCAACTATTTCAACACCCAGTTCTTTTTCAACGTCAAAATTAATTACTCCATCTTTTACCTCTACTTTACTACAAATTGGTTGTTTTAAAGTTCTAACAATAATCTCTGTATCACCAGTTAAATCAGAATTTTCCTTAACTTTTACATTAAATAAATCATTATATTCAAATTTTTGATTAGCAACCGTTGTTTTAGAATCATTGTCATATGAATACCAAATATTAACATCAAAAGCACCATCTACACCAATTTTATCACCAGATTTGTATCCTTTAAACTTATGATTTATAATCCAACATCCTAATACTGTGGTTGGCTTATCTCCTACTGATACCGAATAATTATTTTTAAAATATTTTTTGCCCTTTCCAACAATAGCTTTTGTAACAATTTCTTTATACGAAGACACAATATCACCTCTCATTTTAATGTATGCACAACATGGATAAAAAGTACTAAAAAAGTAGGTTTTTATTATAATAATATCTTTCCTACTCTTCATAAATATAATATATTAATTAAGTTAGTAATAAACTTTCTACAATTTTTTCTTTGCCAATTTTCCTTTATAAATCATAAATATAATCAAATAATATATTAAAATAACACCAGCAATAATACTTTCCATAAATTTAAAATAAGCATTATTTAAATCAAGCACCATTAAAATTATAAACAAATAAAACATCAAACAAAACAAAAATGATAATAAAAACAAAAATTTATTTTTTAATATATTCTCCTATATAAATTAGATAATTTCACCATCCATACTCCATGTCTTAACTGAAGTTATTTTAACCCTTACTATCTTACCAATATCACTAATTTCTCCCTTAACATTAACTAGCTTCATCGTATCAGTATATCCAATCAGCATACTAGAATCTTTTTCACTAACCCCTTCAATTAACACTAAAACAATTTGTTCTAAATATTTTTGATTATTTTCTAAAGCATACTTATTCACTAAATCATTTAACTCATATAATCGTTTGTTTTTTTCTTCACTAGTAATATTATCAATCATTTTACTAGCAGGTGTTCCTACTCGTGGTGAAAATATAAAAGTAAAAGCTGAATCAAATTTGCACTTATTAACAACTTCAATAGTCTCTTTAAAATCGTTTTCACTTTCATTAGGAAAACCAACTATAATATCAGTCGTTATGCTTACATTAGGAATATTATTCTTAAGCTTATAAAATAATTCTAAATAACTTTCTTTTGTATATCTGCGTGACATTAATTTTAAAATATGATTAGATCCTGATTGTAATGGTAAATGAATATAGGGCATAATATTAGGATAAGTTTTAATAACCTCAATCATTTTATCAGTAAAATCCCACGGATGACTAGTAACAAATCTAATTCTTTTAATACCAGTTAAAGCAACATCCTTTAATAAATCTTCCATACCATAATTATCATTCAAATCTTTACCATAAGCATTAACATTTTGTCCCAATAAAGTAACTTCTAAATACCCAGTTTCAACTAATTTTTTAACTTCATTAATTATATAAAAGTGCTCTCTACTTCTTTGTTTTCCTCTTGTATATGGAACAATACAATAAGTACAAAATTTATCACAACCATACATGATATTAACCCAAGCCTTATAAATGCTCGCTCTTTTTACTGGCATATTTTCTAAAACATTACCTTCAATACTTAATACTTCTATTTCCTGTTCTTTTTTATCCATTGATAATTTTAAAATATTAGGAAGATTATTAATATTATGAGTACCAAATACAACGTCTAGCCATTTATATTTACTAATAATTTCATCAACTACAGCTTCTTCTTGTGACATACAACCACAAATACCAGCTATAACATAAGGTTTTATTTCTTTTAAATGTTTAATACGACCTAAAAAGCCAAATACTTTATTATGCGCATTTTCTCTAATTGCACAAGTATTTAATAAAATTAAATCAGCTTCTTCAAAAATTTGTGTTTCAGCAAAAGACATGTCTTCTAAAATGGCTTTAATATTTTCAGAATCATGTTCATTCATTTGACAACCATAAGTCTTAATATAATACTTTTTATTCAAACCTAAACTCTTTAAAGAATTATCAATTTGATAAGTTTCAATATCAACTAAACTTTTACTTCTTTTTTTTTCTTCTAATAAACTTGGCTTTAACATAAAATCCCACTTCTTTCTTTAAGATAATAGCACAACTATTCATTCTTATCAAGACTAACAAATTTTATTTATTATATTACTATTATCATAACTTCTAAATTTAAGATTAAATAAAATCTTATAATTAAAAATGATACATTTTTTTGTCAATATTATAATTTCTCATTATTTGTTCTTTAGTTAAGGCTTCTTTATATATTCTAACAGAATAGATATTACCATTTAAAACAGTTTCACCCGTTCTACTATCTCGACCAATATAAGCAGAATTCCATTTAAAATTTTTTAACGATAAAGCACTATTAGTAAATGTATAATCTAAAATTCCATTTACATAAAGTTTGATTTGACCATCATTTTTATTATTTACACAACTAATTACATATTTAGTCATATTATTAAAAGGTTTCACATTAAAAGAATCTACACCTCCATTATTCCAATAAACTCTAAATTTATCATTTGATCTTTCATAATTAATACTACTAGCATCATTAAAATTTCCAAACAAAATTGTTCGACTAGAATCATTAAATTTAACCACCATCTCAAATGTATTATTAGTTTGAAAAATTAGTGATAATTTATTTTCTAAAAAAACTCCGTCATCACTTCCATCAAAAGCAAGTGAATCGTTTTGCCAACCACTATTAATTGTATTTCCAAAATTAATCAATTTTCCATCATTATTATTACCACTTAAATCTATCCATTCAGAAGAATTAGTTTTACTATCATATCCGCCATTATTTAAAGCATCATAATGAAGTACTAAATTTTTAGATAAATAGCCTTTAATTAAATAAGTTCCTATACATTCATTCATATTTGGCTGATAAATATATTCAACTTGATTATAAATATTATTTGTAAATACAACACATCCTGACATACTACTCTTATTTCTTGGATCAATTAAATCAGCTTGTTTTACAAACTTTTTATCATCTAATGTATCTAAAAAAACTCCAGTTTCATTTATATTTTGTAAATGATAATCTTTAGCTAAATTTATAATTGTTTGAACTTGTCTTTTATAAGCATCTTGTTTCGCATCTTCAAATTGCTTAGAAAATACTTGAAAAACAATTGTTGTTAATAATCCTAATAACACTATTACAGATAATACTTCAATTAATGTAAAACCTTTTTTCTTTGTCATTAATAAATCACTCCTTATTTTTGCTACTATAATCATATCATATATTCAATTATATAAAAGAAAAATTTATTAAAAAACTAATATTAATTAATTTTAAAAATTTTACAATATATAGGATTAGCTAAAATGAACTACATTTTTTTATATAAAACATTTGCTTAATTTTCAATTTTAATATTACTCATTAATAAAATATCAAATTAAATATCCTTTTGCATAAAAAAATAATGTAGCAAATTCTAATAACCACACTATTTATTATAATTTTTTTAAAATCCTCTTCGTTTAAAAAACGGAATATCTGAACCAACTCCATCATCTTCATCAGTTGGTTTAACTGTTTCTTCTCTTCTTGCATATGAACTATATAAAGGTTCTGGCTTTTCTTCAAAACCAGTTGCTATAACTGTTACAATTATTTCATCTGTTAAATTTTCACTAATAATAGCACCAAATATAGTATTAATATCTGTATTAGCAGCTTTTCTAATTACCTCAGCAGCTTCTTCTACTTCAAACAAAGTTAAACTTGGACCACCAGTAACATTGATAATAGCATCAGTTGCACCTTCAATACTTGTTTCAAGTAATGGACTAGATACAGCATGTTCAGCTGCCTCAGTTGCTCTATTTTCACCTACACCAATACCAATTCCAATAAGAGCATCACCCCTTTTTTCCATAACTGCTTTTACATCAGCAAAATCTAAGTTAATCAATCCTGCTACAGCTATTAAATCAGAAATTGATTGAACACCAGTTCTTAAAACATTATCAACTTCCTTAAAAGAGTCTAATAATGGTGTTGTTTTATCAATTATTTCTCTTAGTCTATCATTTGGTACAACAATTAAAGTATCCACATGTTTTTTTAATTCTTCAAGTCCTTCAGATGCTTGTGCCATTCTTTTCTTACCTTCAAAGGAAAATGGTCTTGTAACAATACCAACTGTTAAGGCTCCCATTTCTTGAGCAATTTGAGCAATAACAGGAGCAGCACCTGTACCTGTTCCTCCACCCATACCACAAGTTACAAAAACCATGTCAGCACCTTCTAAAGCAGCTTCTATTTCTGTTTTGGATTCTTGAGCAGCTCTTTTACCAATTTCTGGATTAGCACCAGCACCCAATCCATTAGTTAATTCAACACCAAGTTGTATTTTAATTGCTGCTGTTGAATTATTTAAAACTTGTAAATCAGTATTTGCAACAATAAAATCTACACCTTTAAGTCCAGAATCAATCATTCTTTGAACAGCGTTGTTTCCTCCACCGCCAACACCGATTACTTTTATTTTTGCCAACTGATCCATTTCTAAATCAAACATTTTGTATCCTCCTATTCATCAAAAAAGCCAATAAGCGCTTTCCATATATTTGTTTCATTCATATTGTTTTTACGGGTTGAAGAAAGTATTTCTACATTTTCTTTTGTAATCATTGTATAATTATTACCTTTTATTCTTAACTTTTGAATAAAGTATATTATATTACCTAAACAAGCTGAGTACTTATTATTTCTTATTCCAATTAGTTTTATTTGTCCAACAATAGTGTTTTTACCAAGAATTTGTTCTGCAATATTATTGAAATAAGGAATATTACTAGTTCCTCCAGTTACTATTATATAATCAATTGAACGATTTGCCAATCCATTTATCTCTTTTTTCACTAAATTTAATATTTCTTC
>JAVWDK010000058.1:0-5723 GCA_036642175.1 Bacilli bacterium | reverse complement strand
TAAATCTATATCCATAAAAACACCTCAAGTATATTTTACCACACTTGACGGTATTTACAAACAATCCAAAACATACTTATTTATTTTGATATCATCCCACCTAATTACCCGTCTAAAGACCATTTTAAACAGCAAAAAAGGACTTCCCATATACAAGAGAACCATTATAGATATTAGCCAATATAACAAAGCTAACACACTTGTTTTTGAAACCTGCATGCCGGAGTTTAAGAAATACATATCTAATATGGTTTAAACATTACAAAGGAAAGATGCTCTTAATGATGATAACTGATGTATTATATGAAGAATTACAGTCGCACATAAGAACTTCTAGCCGAAGCTATATCAATGTCAAGTAAAATAATTGTTCTAACTAATAGACCATGTAATATTAAAAATATTTATAATATTAATTTAACCAATACAACTACTCCAATAGAAAATCGAAAGGCTAAGGAATTTATATATTATTATGATTTAATATGGAAGGATATTGATTCATATGTCAAATGAACATAAGAAATATCTCAAAAAAATTTTAAAAAATAAGATTTTAGTCGTTTTAACGCAATTACTAATATTAACTTTTTTTATATTTATCTGGCAACTATTAGCAGATTTAAAAGTAATTAATACTTTTATATCATCCAGTCCTAAAAATATTTTAAGCACAATTATAACACTGCATAAATCAGGTCATCTTTATATTCATATATGGGTAACAGTTTATGAAACTCTTATTAGCTTTATTTCAGGAACAATTATCGGTCTAATTATTGCCACTGTACTGTGGAGATTTAATTTTTTAGCAAAAGTAATTGAACCATATTTAACAGTTCTAAACAGTTTACCCAAAATTGCTCTTGGACCAATTATTATAATTTGGGTTGGTGCTAATATAAAATCTATTATATTAATGGCTTTGCTAATTTCTGTTATTATTACTATTATTAATATATATCAAGGATTTGTTGAAACTGATTATTTAAAAATAAAATTAATGAAAACATTTAAAGCAACCCAATCACAAATATATTTTAAGCTACTTTTACCTAGTAATTTTCCAACTATAATAAGCACCCTAAAAATAAATATTAGTATGTCATTAATTGGAGTTATTATGGGAGAATTTCTTGTATCAAAAGAAGGAATCGGATATTTAATTATGTACGGATCACAAGTATTTAATTTAAATTTGGTAATAACTGGTGTCATAATATTATGTTTTGTCGCTGCTATAATGTACTATATTGTTTTTTATTTTGAAAAGAAGTTAATCAAATTTGATTAACTTCTTTATTTTAACAATTTTTCTATTTCTTTAATAGATAAAGGTTTTGAATAATAATATCCCTGACCGTAATCACAACCCATATCTTTTAATAATTTTACTTGTTCCTTGTTTTCAACACCTTCAATAATTACTTTCATATTTAATTCTTTAGCAAGTTTTATTGTATTAGCTATAATAATATTACCTTTTTTACTATTTCCAGTTAAAAATTCTTTATCTATTTTTAAAATATCTGCTGGTAAATTTTTTAAAATATTCAATGAAGAATGACCAGCACCAAAATCATCTATTGATACTTTATAACCATCTTTTTTCAATGTTTTAATAATATTTATAAAACCAGCTACATCATTAAAAATTACGCTTTCAGTAAATTCAAATTCTAATAGATTATGTGGTATTTCATATTTGCTAACATAAAAATCTATTTCTTCAATTAATCTATAATTTTTAAGATTTACTCTTGAAATATTAATTGAAATTGGTACCAATTTTTTTTTATTTTTTTGCCATTTCTTAATGTTTTTACAAACTTCCTCTAACACATAAAAATCTATTTTTTTTATAAAACCATTTTTCTCAAAAATAGGAATAAATACTTCAGGGAACAAAAAACCTTTTTTAGGATGCATCCACCTTACTAATGCTTCCATACCAATTAGTTTTTTCCTTTGTAAATTGTATTTTGGCTGATAATAAATCATAAAATCTTTGTCATTTAGAGATTGCTCCATATAGTTTTCAATGTCAAATATTTCTATATTACTTTTTTTTAATTCATCATCATAAAAAGCATATAATGTATCATATTTTTCAATAATCGATTTTCTTGCTATATTAGCCTTATTAAATATTAATGTGGCTGAAAAACGTTTGTCTGTTATAAGATATACTCCAAAAGATAGATTTATACTTAAATTTTTATTATATGTCACAATTTTATCATTAATTAATTTTATTCTTTCAATAATACTATTCTTTTCTTCATATTTTAACAAAAAAGCAAAATGATCATCATAAATATTGGCACATATTTCTTTGTCTTTCATTTCTTCAGCAATTACTTTAGAAATAAATTTCAAAAATTTATTTGTTTCATTTAAATTATTCAAATCAACAAAATTTTTAAAATTTATTATATCAAAAACAACAACGCAATAATTATCTTTAGTTGTTTTTATTATATTTAAATCATTTAAAAATTTATTTTTATTTGGTAATCCTGTTACCTGATCATAATATAACAAATTTTCCAATATTTTTTTCTTTTTATTAATTTTATTATTAAACGATAAAATTAATAGTATCAATAATATTAAAAACAAAATAATAAAAAAACAATAAAACAGCCAATTATAATATTTTATATAAAGTACAGGTAAAAATATAACTATTGTAAATAGTACGATAAATAATCCTTTTATTAACTTTTTAGTCACTGTATCACCAACATTTCTCATTTTAATTCATCATTAGCTTTAGCATTAAAATTTAGACTGCTTATTTTTCCTAATTGATAAGCATAAAAACCCGCTGCACCAATCATTGCTGCATTATCAGTACAATTTTCTATCTTAGGTAATATTAAATTTATTTTATTAGAATAACATAATTCAGCTAGTTTATTTCTTAAACCTAGATTAGCTGCTACTCCCCCAGCGATGATCAAATTCTTAACATTATATTTTTTAATTGCACGAATTGTTTTTTTTGTCAAAATATTTATAACACGATTTTGAAAAGAAGTAGCTAAGTTACATTTATCAATTTCTTTGTTTCTTTGACTTTCATTATGTTTCAAATTTATAACGGCACTTTTAAGACCACTAAAACTAAAATTATAAGTTTCATCATCTAAAGGTGTTGGTAATTTATATGTATCCATTCCTTTAACAGCCATTTTATCTAATTTTGGTCCTGCAGGATATGTAAGATCTAATATTCTGCCAACTTTGTCATATGCTTCACCTACAGCATCATCCAAAGTACCACCAATTTTTTGAAATTTATAATCTTTTTCCATGTAAATAAGTTCAGTATGACCGCCACTTACTACTAATGCAATAAGTGGGAATTCTAATCTTTTTTCTAAATTATTAGCATAAATATGACCAGCAATATGATGAACTGGAACAATTGGTTTATTATAAATAAAAGCTAATGTTTTAGCAGCTTCAACACCAATAAGCAATGAACCAATAAGACCAGGTCCATAAGTAACAGCAATACAATCAATCTCATTAATAGTCATATTAGCTTTGCTTAATGTTTCTTCAATAACAATGGTTATACTTTCAATATGCTTACGACTTGCTATTTCTGGAACTACACCTCCATAACAAGTGTGAATATCAATTTGTGATAAAACTACTGTTGCAATTGCTAAAGTACCATTTTTAACAATAGAAGCACTAGTTTCATCACAACTAGATTCAAGTGCTAAACAATATATATTTTTCATTTACATCATCTCTCTAATCATTAAATATCCATTATCTTTTCCATAATAATGATTTCTTATTGCACAAATTTTAAAATTGTATTTTTCATATAATTGAATTGCTAAAGTATTATTTTCATTTACTTCTAATGTAATGTTTTTTACATTATTTGCAATTCCTATTTTTATAACGTACTCTATTAATTTAGAACCAAACTTTAAATTTCTATATATTTCTTCAATATATATATAATTTATCTCGATTCGATCATATATAATCGAAAATTCAATAAATCCAATGCAATTATTTTCAAAATAGATAGTTGCATATTTAGTAAATGGATTACTTTCAAATTTTTCTTCCGTTATTAAACTATAGTTCATTTTTTTCAGAAATTTATTTATAATAATTACATCATTGCTAAAGCATTCTTTAATCATTATTTATATTAGCCTCTGCTTCTGTAATTTTTAAATAGTTTGGATTAACCATATGTGGATTTAAAGACTGATCAAATTGATGTTTTAAAACTATTTTTTCAATATTAATATCTGGTAAAATTGAACCATCAATTAAGTTATCATTAGTAATAAAAATAGTGTCTTTGTTATTATTTTTTTTAACTAAATCATCTAATTTTATATATTGATCTTCCATTATATTATTCATATTATTATCATATATTCCCGCATAAACATATCCACGTCGAGCATCAATTATTGGAATATTATACTTACTATTTGAAGAAGTCGTTGCCATTATTTCTAAAGAAGATAGAGTTATTATTTTTATTTTTCTTGCCCAAGCAAATGTTTTGGCAATTGTAACACCAATTCTAATACCGGTAAATGAGCCTGGGCCAATAGAAATATAAATACAATCTATATCTGCTGGTACTATATTATTTTTGAAAAACAATTTTTCGATAAATTCAAAAATCGTAGTAGACAAATCATTACTTGAGGTAATAACAATTTTTTCAATAATTTTTTCATCTTTTAACAATGCTAATGTAGCTAAACTTGTGGCACTATCAATAAAAAAATTAATCATATTGTAGCCTCACATAATTCTTCATATTTTTTACCATGTGGTGAAAGAATAATTAATCTTTTATTTTCATCTAATACTTTAAATGTAATATCCAGTCTTTCTTCAGGAAGTAACTCTTTAATATTATCAGCCCATTCAATGACAACTACCCCACCTTTATTAAAATACTCTTCAATTCCAAGTTCTTCTTTACCATTTAATCGGTAAACATCCATATGATATAAAGGCATTTCACCCGTATATTCTTTTATGATTGTAAAAGTGGGAGATGTAATATTTTCTGTTATTCCAAGAGCATTAGCAATTCCTTTAGTAAATACAGTTTTCCCACTACCAAGTTCGCCATTTAAACAAATAATCATATTAGGAAATTTTTCTGATTCAAAATTTTGTGCTAATTTAATTGTTTCCATTTCGTTACGGGTTGTCAATTTATATTCCATCATAATCACCTCTTATAATGATACACAAAAAAAAAGAATATTACAATACTCTTAATGATTTTTGATAAGTAATTATCAAACTTTTTTACACAAAAAAATTGGCAACTAGCTATCTTCGCTTACACTATTTTCGCCGTGAAAGTGCTTAACTTCTGTGTTCGAGATGGGAACAGGTGTATCCACTTTGCTATCGTTACCAATTTATATATAGAGAAATAATTCTCTGAAAACTAAGATAATGTGTAATCTCATAAATAGTTAAAACAATTATGATTAAATCCTCGATCTATTAGTACTAGTCAGCTCAACATGTTGCCATGCTTCCACCTCTAGCCTATCAACCAGATAGTCTATCTGGGATCTTACTTTATTAAAAATGGGAAAACTCATCTTGAAGTTGGCTTCCCGCTTAGATGCTTTCAGCGGTTATCCATTCCATACATAGCTACTCTGCACTGCAACTGGCGTTACAACAGATACACCAGAGGT
>JAVWDK010000057.1:0-5797 GCA_036642175.1 Bacilli bacterium | reverse complement strand
TAATACTAATTCCATTATGATAAAATACCAAACCATTTTGTTTATAAGCAAAATTAATATTTAAAAAATATAAAAAGCCCCCCAATATAATACTTGACATATATAAAAAGACAAAATTTTTTAAAAAATATCTAATGTTTTTATAATTAAATGTTGTTATAATCATTAAAACACTAATAATTATTTTAAATATAAATAAGGTAAAACTATTAATATGAATAAATAAGAAAAGAATAGATAAGCTACCTAAAAAAGAACCAATTAATAAACGATTAATATTGGCATTACGTCTTAAAATAATTGAAACACTTAACAATAAAATAAAATCAAAAGAAAAATTAAGAAGTAATACTAAATCTAAATATATTTTCATACTATCACCTATTTAATTATAAAAAAACAACACAGAAAATTGTGTCGTTTTAAATAAAATTTGTATTAAAATTCATTATTCAATATAAACAAAATTTTATTCATAATGAAAATATTATTCTTTAATTGCTTTAAACATTTTCTTCCATAAATCTTTAGAAGAATAATTTAGTATACCAACCTTATATATTTTTAAGCCATACTTAATTAATAAATAGTTAAATATCAGCATAAGTATTATTGAAACAATTACTTCAAAAATACCTATTTGTCCTAACACTAACAAAGATGGCGATAAAATAGCCGATAGCAAAGGTATAAAAGATAATATTTTTATAAATAAAGCTCCTTTAAATAATCCTGCCATCATCGCTAGATAATAACCAATCAAAGATATAACAACAATCGGTGTCTGTAATTGTTGAAAATCTTCAATATTAGTTGTCATAGAAGCAAGAATTCCTGCTAATAAAGAATAAGCAACAAAAGTAAGAAGCATCAAAATTAGAGCCAAAGGAATTATATAACCTAAACTTTTCCCAATATCTGATGCTAGAACATTATTAATAACAGTACCTATTTCATTACCTACACTGCTTGTTATAGAACTTCCACCAATTAGATTTTTAATACCAATTCCAATAAGAGCAAATAAAATAAGTAACAATCCTTGTAATATAACAAATAAATTACCAGCAATTACTTTAGCTAAGAAATGAGTTTTAGGAGAAACATTAGAAATAATTATTTCCATACTTCTCGTTGTTTTTTCATCATTCACTTCTGCACCAATCATCTGAACAAGAAATAATGTTAACATAAAAAATGGTAATATCAAGATAGGAAATACAGTTGACATAATCATGTCCATATTTTCATCAGCATTATTTTTACTTTCATCTAAATAAATTCTTTCAATTTCTATAGCATTATATATTTTGTTAATTTCCTCAACTGGTATTTTAGTTTTAGATAAAGCAAGCACTATTTTTGTATTATTTAATGATGAAGTTAATAATTGTGTATCAACCATATCCATATATTCTTTAGTAATCATAGAAACGTCAATGACATTAGTAGAAGAATTATTAAAAACCAATATAATACTATTTTTATCAGCTTTAGAATTTAAAATTTTCTTAGCTTCTTCTATACCATTATCATATTTATGTAGTTCATATTTACTTTTATCTTTTCCATATAAAACAGTGGTTGTCTTTTTAAACTCTGTTTCAAACAAATTATATGTTTCATTAGTATTATCAATAACATATACCTTTTGAATATTATCAAAATCTCCACCAAATAAAGTAATAATACTACCAATATTTAAAAGACAAATTATAACAAAGCCTAAAACTATATTAGCAATTAAAAACCATTTTGTTTTTATTTTTCGATTTAAGCTAATACCAATTAAATAATTAAGCTTACTTTTCATAAGTTTCACCTACCTTGGATACGAATATCTCATTCAAACTTGGTTCTTCAACCATAAACTTAGTAACATTTTGACACTTACTAACAATTTTAAAAACATTACTAACTTTATCACTACTGTCTATTTTGACTTCAAATTCATCAGATTTTTCAATAACATCAACAACTCCATCAATATTCTTTAAAATACTTTTATCAATATCAGCTTTAATTATAATATTCTTTTTACGATATTGTTCTTTAATATCTTTTAAATAACCATCAATTACAGCTTTACCTTTAACCATTACTACCAATTTTTTACAAAATAATTCCACATGTTCCATTCGATGTGAAGAAAAAATTATCATACTACCATTTTCAGCCATTTTTATAATTTGTTTTTTAAATTGCTCAACATTAATTGGATCTAATCCTGTAAAAGGCTCATCTAATATTAATAATTTAGGCTCATTTATTATTGCCGTAATAAATTGAATTTTTTGTTGATTACCTTTACTTAATTCTTTTATTTTTCTTTCTTTGTAGTCAATTATTTCAAATTGTTTTAATAATTCATCTAATCTAGATAAGATTGTTTCTTCCGTCATTCCTTTTAATGTTCCATAAAATAAGCATTGTTCTTTAACCGTTAGTTTTGATAATAAACTTCTTTCTTCTGTTAAAAAACCAATTTTATCAGTCACATCATAATCTATTTTTTTATTATCTAAAGTAATAAAACCCTTATCAGAATCAAGTAATCCCATAATCATTCTAAATGTTGTTGTTTTTCCAGCACCATTTACACCTAATAATCCAAATATTTCACCAGGTTTAACTGTAAATGATAAATTATCAACCGCCAAAAAATTTCCATATGACTTACTAACATTCTCAACTTTTAACATACTTTCCCTATAACCATCTAGTTCCCTTTTTAGGTTCTATTGGCCTTTCTTTTTCATAAGTCATATAAACTATATCTAATAATTCATAAAATTCAGTAATAATACATTCTAATCCATCTTCAAATAATGGCTTTCCATAAAGTTTTTGAACTACCTTATAAAATTTTCCTCTTTGAATATAATCCCCCATCATTTGATCATACCTTCTAATCTGGTCTAAATTTTCGTTTCTAACTGATTTATCAACTACAAAATCAACATAATCATTTCTAATTTGATTAGAAATCATATCACCTTTAGGTATTTTAAATTTTGTTATTAAATCATAATTAGGACAAATATCCAATATTTTTTGTGTTTCTTTTACTTCTGTATTAATCATAACTTCTCCTTTACAATATAAATCTAACAATATCATTCCATGTTATTACTACCATCAATATCATTAGTAGTGTTAAACCAATCGCATGAATAGTATTTTCTATTTTAGGATTAACCGGTTTTCCTTTTATTTTCTCTATTAACATGAAAAATAAGCGACCACCATCAAATGCAGGAAGTGGCAATAAATTTATAAATCCAACATTAACGCATAAAAATCCAATTAAATATATAACATTTATAAAACCAGCTTTAGCACTTTCACCTACAATATTATAAATACCAATTGGTCCTGATAAACTACTAATACTTAATTTGCCAATTACTAAATAATAGATTATATAAAACATCTGTACAATTAAATCCCATGTTTTTACTAAGCCATAAGTTATAGTTTTAAAAAAATCTTTACTAACAGTATTATCTAAATAAAATCCATACTTATATACTTTTTCTTTATCAATTATTTCCTCTTTTGGTATTAATTTTATTACTTCATACGTGCCATCAAAATGTTTTACTTTTAAATTTAATTCTTCACCATTAAACACTTGAAACTGTAATAAGAACATATCCTTATTTGATACATGCTTACCATTTACAGAAATAATTAAATCATCTTTTTTTAATTTAATATTATATTCATCAACAACACCACTTACTATTGGTTTATTTTGTGGAACACCATTTATTAAACCAATAGTAGTAAATATTATAATTGCTAAAATAAAGTTAAACATCACTCCTGCTATAACTGTCAAAAATCTTTGTAGCCACGTTTTAGACTGAACTCTTCTATTTTCAGGTATTTTCTTATCTATTTCAACTTCTTCACCTGCCATCTGAACAAACCCACCAATTGGAAAAAGTCTTATTGCATATACGGTTTCATCATTCTTCCTTTTAAACTTATAGATTTGAGGTCCCATACCTAAAGAAAATTCATAAACATATATTCCGGCCCTTTTTGCAAATATAAAATGTCCTAATTCATGAATAAAAATAGTAATACTAAGGACTAATACAAAATATATTAAATTCATTTAATCACCCTTTCTATAAAAATAATATAAATCCTAATACAGCAAATATTAAACTATCTAACCTATCTAGTATACCACCATGACCAGGCATTATATTAGAAAAGTTCTTCTTATTAAAATATCTTTTAATAAATGAAAAAAATAAATCACCAATTTGACCAAGAATTGATAAAAATAATGTCAATAAAATTATTTTTACTAATGATATATTACTATCAATAACATTAATATAAAAAACGCTTGCAACAAATACTCCGACTAAAGTTCCTCCAATAGCTCCTTCCAAAGTTTTTTTAGGAGAAATTACTTCTAATAATTTATGTTTACCAATTAATACTCCAACTATATAAGCATATGCATCAGTTATAGCAGTAATTAATATTAAATAAATTACTAAATTAGCATTAATATCTTTTAATATATTAATTATATTAAAAGCAAACCCTAAAAATAAAACACTACCTAATAAGAAAAAAGTATCGTTTACATTATACTTATTAATATCATGATATATTATATTAGGAATCATAAATATTAAAAATAAACTAACAATTATTTTATGTGATACTTCTAATGTTGTACCATAGAGTAATAACACTAAAGATAAATACGTTATAATTTTCATAAATAATGGAATATTCTTTTTGCTTTCTTTTATATCTAGAATTTCTTTTAATCCCATTATAGCAATAACACCAACGCCTAATTTAAAAATAATCTCTCCAAATACAAATAATGATGTTGTAATTGCTATTGCAAATAATGAACTAACTGTTCTTTGCTTCATCTAACTACCTCCAAATCGACGATTACGCTTAAAATAATCATTTAAAACTTTATCAAAATCTTTCCCTTTAAAATCCGGAAAATAGATAGGAACAAAAAATAATTCAGTATATGCTAGTTGCCAAAGCATAAAATTACTAAGTCTTTGCTCACCACTTGTTCTTATTAACAAATCGATCATTGGTAAATCATTATACAAATATTTACTAAATATATTTTCATCTATTTCTTTAATATTATCTGCAATTATTTTTTTGGTTGCATCAATTATCTCTAACTGACTACTATAATTTAAACAAAAATTTATAACCATGCCTGTATTATCTTTAGTCTCATTTATCATTTCATTCATACATTTTATTACATCATCTGCTAAATTTTCTTTTCTTCCTGAAAATAAAACTTTAATATTTAATTTTTTATACTTTTTCATACTCATTTTAAACATATTAACAAATAATTTCATTAAATATTCAACTTCTTGTTTTTCCCTTTTAAAATTATCAGCCGAAAAAACATAAAGACTTAGATAATTAATTTTTTTATCATTTATATATAAAATTAATTTTTCTAAATTTTTAGAACCAGCTAAATGGCCTTCACTTCTAGTTTTATTTTTAGAAACAGCCCACCGACCATTACCATCAACGATTATTCCAATATGATTAGGTACATCCACTTTAATCACCTATATTTATTATAATACATAAGGATATATAATACAACAAAATTTAAAATAATATAAAAAAAAAGATTCATTAAAATGAATCTACATTTAATTGAACATGTTTTAAATTATTAACAAAAGATGATGCTTGAACAATCGCCCTAATTGAATTAATAATACTTCCACCTTTTCCAATAACAATTCCCATATCTTCTTCT
>JAVWDK010000056.1:0-5956 GCA_036642175.1 Bacilli bacterium | reverse complement strand
ATTATTATTGGTGTTGCGATAACGGCTATTATAGCCAAAATAACAATAACTGCTAATAATTCAATTAACGTAAATCCATTTTTCTTTTTCATATCTATTACTCCTACCATCTACTACAATACTAACACATAACTTACTATAAAGTAAAGACTTTAATTAAATAATTACTTTTAATTAACACTATTTACAATTTTTTTAATTAATACATAAAAAGATTTTAATTTTGTGTCATTAATATTTAAAATAGTTTTTAATAGCAAAAAAACTATTCTAAGTCCTTTCTCTTTATTATAAAAGTATTTCCTTTAGCATAAAAAGCATAAAAAACATCTTCTAATTTTATGTTTTTTTCTTTAAGAATTTGATATACCCATTTTACTGTTTTATTGATATCATTTAAAACATTTTTATCAATGACACCATCTAATATTATTGGCATAGGATAACTACTAGTTTTATCAAAAACAGATAATTTACCATTATTTTCTAAAATTGCATACTTAACATCTTCAATTGATGATACTTGCTTTTCTCTTAGTTGTAATATTAAATCATCTAAGCTATATCTTAATTGTGTCATTGTACTAAATATAATTTTACCATTTTTTATAATAATTGATGGTTTTCCATCAATAAAATCTCTAACATTTTTATTTTTTAAAGATATAAAACTTAATAAAATTTGAATTATTACCAATACTATAATAGGAACAATTGATATAAAAATAGATGAACTTGATTCTTCAATTGACATAGCAGCTAATTCTGCAATCAAAATTGTTACAATTAAATCAACAATACTAAGTTGTCCAACTTCTTTTTTACCCATTATACGGTAAACTATCATAATAAAAAAATAAAGAATTATTGTCTTAATTATTAATATAAAGTACACTATATCACCCTTTATATTATTGATTAATTCATAAACATTTATTCAATATCATACATTTAAGTGGGTGAAAATATGAATTTTATAAAAAAAAACAGTAAGGGATTAAGTTGCGCTATCGCAAGTTTTATCATTCTAACATTTATAATGACACTTTTAAATTATACTGGTTTAATTAAATATAATACTGTTAACATTATTGAATTATTGATTATCTTTATATCAATATTTATTGGAAGCTTTGTAGTAGGAAGAAATAGTACAAAGAAAGGCTGGCTTGAAGGATTAAAATTTAGCTTTGTTTTTCTAATCATTTTAATTGTTTTTAACTATTTAGGATTTAATGTTAAATTTCAAATTAAAAATTTATTATATTACTTTATTTTAATTATCTCTTCAATCTTCGGTAGTATGATTGGAATATGTTTTAATATTACTAAAAAATAAATAAATCAGAAATTTAATTATTTTATTTAACAATTTCAATAAAAAAATACTTAATTGACAATTTATCTAATATAAAAAAAGATTTAGAAAAATGATGAAATTCTAAATTTTTTATTATATAAATATCTTTCCTACTCTTCAAAATTTAAATATATAAACTTAGTTAGCAATAAGAAAATTATTTAGTGTAGTTTTTAATAAAGCTTTCTTTAAACTCAAGCAAGTTATCCTTACTAATTGCTTCTCTAATATCTTCTGTAAGTTTAATCAAAAATCTAATATTATGAATAGATAATAAACGTCCGCCTAAAGTCTCATCACACGTAACTAAATGCCTAATATAAGACTTTGTATAATTCTTACAAGTATAACAATCACATCCATCTTCCAGTGGTGTAAAATCTTCCTTAAATTGTAAATTTTTTAAATTTATCTTACCACAATGAGTAAAAGCATTACCATGCCTAGCAAGTCTAGTTGGCATTACACAATCAAACATATCTACTCCCCTAGTAACACCTTCTAAAATATCTAAAGGATCACCTACTCCCATTAAATATCTAGGTTTATCTTCAGGTAAATAAGAAATACAATCATCAATCATCTTATACATTGTTTTCTTATCTTCACCAACACTAGTTCCCCCAATTGAATAGCCATCAAAATCTAATTTAACCGTTTCAATCGCACTCTTTTTTCTTAAATCAGCAAACTCTCCCCCTTGTACAATTCCAAATAAAGACTGCCTTTCATTACAATGAACATCTTTTCCTCTTTTAGCCCATCTTAGAGTTCTTTCAACGCTTTTTTCCATATATTCTCTTGTAACAGGGTAAGGTGGACATTCATCAAAACTCATTGCAATATCACTATCTAATTTATTTTGAATCTGAATTGATAACTCTGGTGTTAAAAATAATCTTTCGCCATTTAAATGACTTTTAAATATAACACCTTCTTCTAAAATATCTTTCTTTAAAGCTAAAGAAAATACTTGAAAACCTCCACTATCAGTTAAAATTGGTCCATCATAATTCATAAATTTATGAAGTCCACCAGCCTTATTTATGACATTTTCACCAGGTCTTAACCATAAATGATAAGTGTTAGATAATATAATAGCTGAATGACAAGCAAGTAATTCTTCTTTAACTAAAGTTTTAACATTAGCTAAGGTTCCTACAGGCATAAACATTGGTGTGGCATAATTTCCATAATTAGTATGAATTATACCTCTTCTAGCAAGAGTCTGACTATCTTTTTTTACTAATTCATATTTAACTTTCATTTTCTACCTCTTAAAAGAAAAAATTATTTATTTAATTTTTCTATTATTTCATCTATTTTTAATGTTTCTTGTATACCAGTTTCCATATTTTTAAAAGAATACAAATTATTTTTAATTTCATCTTCTCCAACTATTAAAACATAAGGAATTTTATTTTTATTGGCATAGTTCATCGCTTTTTTTAGTTTAATATTATTCATTTCCACAATTACTTTAATTTTATTCTGCCTTAATGTTTGAGCTAAAGATAAAATATTGGGTGTTATTACAAATGAATAAATATATAAGTCATATGGTGATTTGATAAATTTTTTTTCTTCTTTTAAAATTGCATAAATAGGTTCTAATCCAAAACACATTCCTACAGCGGGATACTTTGTTCCGTTATCTATAAAATTAGTAATAATATTATCAAATCTTCCACCACCACCAAGACTAGAAGTAACACGATTCTTTTTGTCAAAAACTTCCCAAACTGTTCCCGTATATATTTCTAAACCACGAGCTAAAAATGGTTTAAAAGTACAATTATCAATTAAATGCATTTCTTTTAAATAATTATTTAAGTCTATTATTTCTTTAATTCCCTCAAGTAATGTTTCATTAGTAGTTTTTAATGTTTCTATTTCATTAATAGTTAATTCAAAATAATCAAATAATTTATTAATAGATTTTTCTTCTAAACCAAGCTTTTTTAATTCTTTAAAAACATCTTCTTTACCAATTTTTTCTAATTTATCAACAATTAAAATTGTTTCAGATATTTTACTAATATTGCATTCAATCATAATTCCTGATAAAAACTTACGATTATTCCATCTTAGGTCAATATCTATTCCTAATTTATGATAAGCATATATTGATAAAGAAAACATTTCTGCCTCTGCTGTTATTGCATCAATACCACAAACGTCAATGTCACATTGGTAAAATTCTCTATTTCTTCCTAATTTAATAGGACCATCTCGAAAAACTTTGCCAATTTCATATCTCCTAAAAGGTAAAATAGGTTCTTTCATCATTCCTAACACTTTTGAAAAAGGTACTGTCAAATCGTATCTTAATCCTAAATCACGGTTTCCTTGATCTTTTAATTTATATACTTCTTTTAATATTTCTGATCCACCGGCATATTTAGATGCTAGTAAATCATAGTAGCATAATATAGGAGTTTCAAGTGGTAAGTATCCATATAATTCAAAAGTGGTTTTTAATTCATTAATTATTTGATTTCTTACTATTTGTTCTTCCGGTAAAAAATCAGCTGTTCCTTTTACATTTTTTAATTCAAATTTTTCTTCCATAGTTACCTCACTATTAAATATTATATAATAAATCATTGATTTTGTCGAGAAAAAAACACCGAAGTGTTTATTTAGTTAAGCATTTTTGGCTATCATATTTTGTCATACTTTTATCTTTAATAATTTCATTGATTGTTATAGTTATAACAGTACTTTCACCTAATTTTAATGTAAATGTTTCTCCAGGTTTTTTTCCTAAAATAGATTTACCTAATGGTGATTCTAACGAAACATAACTGTTAATTTTATCACATGGAAGATTAACTTCCACTAATGTTTGTTCTATTATACTTTTTTTTCCTTCAAACACAATTGTTGCATTAAATTTAGTTCCAATACCAATTTCATTTTCAGGAAATTCAGTAATTATGCAACAATGATTCATTATAAATTCAAGCTCATATTTAGTGCGTAGTCTTTCATCTTTTTCAACATTCGCTATTGATATATCACTAGCCATAATTTTTTCAATTTCTTTTGTCACAACTTCAACCATACTTGCTATTTTACAAAATTGTTCTTGAGTTAATCTTATCATATACTTTTCCCCTTTTCAACAAAGCATATACTATCACACTTAATAATTTATGTCAAATCTTTTTTGCAAATATGTGCATATTTCATTTAATTTTAAAATATTTGATCCTTTTACTAAAACAGTATAATTATTTAAGTTTAGCATTTCTAAATAATTTATTAATTCTTTATTAGTTTTAAAATGCTTATATTTCTTCTTTAGAATTTCCATTTCTTTTCCAATTATTAAAATTTTAGCATTAGGTATTTTTAATAATTTACCAATTTTTTTATGAATTTTACGGCTATATTTTCCAAGTTCCAAAATATCCCCAACTATAAGTAGTTTATTTTCAAATTTATTTAAAACTTCAATACTTCCCTTTAATGACTCATAACTAGAATTATAGCTATCATCAATTAATTTTAGTAATGGATAATTATATGTTTTCATTCTACGATCATAGGGACGATAGCTACTTACTTTTTCTTTTATTAATTCCATATCAATTCCAAATAATAAAGATGTTTTAATAACTATTAATATATTTGTTAGTAAATGAAGCCCCGGTATATTGAAAATAAAATGAGTTATTTGATTATCTAATTTAATATCAAATTCTGTTCGATTAAAATAAGGTTTAACATTTAAGCAAAAAAAATCATTTGTTTTATTTTGTCCACATTTGATAATTTTTAATTCTTTTAATGGTTTTATTGTGTTTAAATATTTGTCATCACCATTAATAATCAAATTTCCTTTATTCATTCCATTAATTATTTCTAATTTAGCTTTAAAAATATTCTTTTGACTTTTTAAATTACCAATATGAGATGTGCCTATTTTAGTTATTATTCCAATATGTGGTTTTACAATTTTAGATAATCTATTTATTTCTCCTTTATGATTCATTCCTAATTCAGTTATTAATACTTCAGTATTCTCTTTTAAATTAAATAAAGTAATTGCTAAACCAAGTAGATTATTATGATTACCTATATTGCTTACCACTTTATATTTTTCTCTTAAAATACTTGTTAATAATTCTTTAGTAGTTGTTTTTCCAACACTACCAGTTATACCTATTACAATACCATTATAATTATTTCTTTGATATTTAGCTAAATTTTCTAAAGCATGAATTGTACTTTCTACTTTTATAACAGGAACATTAACTTTATAATTAAGATTATCTTCTGCAATAATTGCTTTAGCACCATTTTTTATAGCATCTTTTATATAATCATGACCATTAAAATTTTTGCCTTTTATACATATAAATAAGTCTTTTTTTTCTATTGTTCTTGAATCTATTTTAATATTTTGTACTTTGATATTAGGCTTAATAGTATTAATAAGAACACCGTTGACTATTTTAACTATTTCATTAAAATTCATTATATCACCATTTAATTATATAATTGCTTATAGAAAAAATGACTAATTATTAGTCATTTAATTACTATAAGCACTTACTCTTTTACCATTTGGTGTTTCTGGTTCTGTTT
>JAVWDK010000055.1:0-6219 GCA_036642175.1 Bacilli bacterium | reverse complement strand
TCTAATATCTTTATTTAACAGATATGTTAAATCTATAGTTTTTCATCTTTTTTATTATTATATAATTGGTGATTATGATACCGAAAGTATCATAGGAATTAAAAGAATTAAATCAACAAAAAAATCAACATATTTCAGTTGATTTAATCATTAACGTCACAAAGGTGCGACGATTTTATCTTATGGAGCCGAAAGTAGGAATCAAACCTATGACCTACTGATTACGAAACAGTTGCTCTACCTACTGAGCTATTTCGGCATGGTACAAGAGATGGGACTTGAACCCACATAAAATTGCTTTACAAGCACCTCAAGCTTGCGTGTCTACCAATTCCACCACTCCTGCATATTGTAGCACAAAATAGCTACAATTTAATAACAATATTTACCATTTTTTTTGATATAGTTATAATTTTCAAAATTTTCTTACCATCAATAAAATTTTTAACATTATCAATTTCTACTGCGATTTTTTCCATTTCTTCATCTGATAAATTACTATCTACTTCCATCTTACCTCTGACTTTACCATTTACTTGAACAACCATTGTAAATGTTTCATCAAAAATTTTATTTTCATCATAATCAGGCCATTTTTCATAACTAATAGTTTCATTATAATTAAAAACAGTATTCCATATTTCCTCTGTCATATATGGTGCAATTGGATTTAATATTTTAATAAAATTTTCAGCATATTGAATAGGAAATTTATTTTCTTTATAAACAGCATTTATAAAAATCATCATTTGACTAATTGCTGTATTAAAATTAAGAGATTCATAATCATTAGTTACTTTCTTAATGGTTTGATTATATATTTTTTCTAAATTAAAATTATTTTCATTTATTATTTTATTACTATGATATAAATTCCAAATTCGATCTAAAAATTTTTTAGCTCCTTTAATACCACTATTATCCCAAGGCTTATCCATTTCTAAAGGTCCCATAAACATCTCATATAATCTCATTGCATCAGCCCCATATTCATTTACTACTTCAACAGGATTAACAACATATTCAGGAAATCTTTTACCCATTTTAATACCATTTGAACCTAGTATCATACCTTGATGAACTAATTTTTTAAAAGGTTCTTTAACAGATAAAATTCCTTTATCATATAAATAATTATTCCACATTCTAGCATATAGTAAATGTCCAACTGCATGTTCTGGACCTCCAACGTACAAATCAACAGGCATCCAATGATCCAATAATTCTTTACTTGCTAATTTTTCATCATTAAATGGATCAATATATCTTAAGAAATACCAACTAGCACCAGCACTTCCTGGCATAGTTGAAGTTTCTCTTTTTCCCTTTAATCCATTATATGTTACATTAACCCAATCTGTTGCTTTTAACAAAGGTGAATCACCTGTTTTGCTTGGACTATAGTTACACAATGATGGCAATATAAGTGGTAAATCCTTATCTTCTATTACTCCAGTAGTTCCATTATCATAATGAATTATTGGAATTGGTTCACCCCAATATCTTTGCCTTGCAAAAATCCATTCACGTAAGCGATAATTTATTTTTTTATATCCAATCTTATTTTTTTCCAACCAAATAATAACTTTATCAATAGCAGCTTCTTTTTCTAATCCGTCTAAAAATCCAGAATTAATATGCTTACAATCTTTTAAATTAGCCTCTTTAGAAATATTAGTATTTTCAATAACAGGAATTATACTTAAACTGAATTTTTTAGCAAATTCATAATCTCTTTCATCATGAGCAGGAACAGCCATAATTGCTCCCGTTCCATAAGTTACTAAAACATAGTCAGATATCCAAATTGGAATTAATTTATTATTAATTGGATTTACAGCATAACTACCAGTAAAAACACCTGTTTTTTCTTTGTTTAATTCTGTTCTTTCTATTTCTGATTTTTTAGAACATACTTTAATATAATCATTAATAGCCTCTTTTTGTTTAATATTTGTTATTTTATCAATTAAAATATGCTCTGGTGCTAAAACACAATATGTCACGCCAAACAATGTATCAGGTCTTGTTGTAAATACTTCAAAAGACAAATTACTATTATTTATCTTAAAATTAATTTGAGCTCCAACTGATTTTCCAATCCAATTTTTTTGAATTTCTTTAGTAGAAAGTGGATAATCAACATCATTTAATCCTTCTAGTAGTTTTTCTGCATATTTTGGCATATCAATAACCCATTGTTTCATATTCTTTCTAATAACCGGATAATCACCACGTTCACTTTTTCCATTAATTACTTCATCATTTGCTAAAACTGTTCCTAACTCTTCACACCAATTAACTGGCATATCAACATTTTTTACTAATCCATCTAAATATAATTGCTTAAATATCCATTGTGTCCACTTATAATAACTAGGATTACTAGTTGATATTAGTGATTCAAAATCATAAGAAAAGCCTAACATTTTTAATTGTTTTGTAAAAGTAATAATATTCTTTTTAGTAAATTCTTCAGGATGATTTCCTGTTTTTATTGCATATTGTTCGGCTGGTAATCCAAATGAATCAAATCCCATTGGATGTAAAACATTATAGCCTTGCATTCTTTTCATTCTTGAAACAATATCAGTAGCTGTATATCCTTCAGGATGACCAGCATGTAATCCAACACCTGATGGATATGGAAACATATCTAAAGCATAAAACTTTGGCTTTTTAAAATCCCAAAGATTAGTTTTAAAAGTTTTATTTTCTTCCCAATATGTTTGCCATTTTTTTTCAATTTCTTTTGTGTTCATTAAATCATTCCTTTCAATAAAAAAAAGTTATTCAGTATTATTAATAAAAACTATTTAATTTATTAGGATAAATTTTTTCTTCAATTAATTTTTTAATATTGTTTACTAATTCAACTTTATCTTCTTTATAAGTCATACCCATCCATACTGATGATGTTTTTAGAACTTTTACAGTAGCTAAATTATTTTTAACTGCTTTTTCAACCATATCAGGAATTAAGTATTCACACTTTTCTAAATTATTTTGATTGTTTTTAAAAAAATCTATTAATCCTTTTTCTAGATAAGCAAATAATTCTTTTGAGAAACCCATCATATTCATTGAAACTAAAGTATTATTTGTTACTTTAAATGGTGTTTTACCATCTAAGGGAGAAGCAGTATATTCTAATCCATTCTTTTCAATAACGCTTTCAGTTAACTTAGTTAAATAACCATCATTTGTTTCTAAGACACCTCTTTTAACGGAGCCAGCATCTGTAATTGTGTTTTCTACTTTATAACCAACAATTGCATAATCTTTTTCTTTTGATGTTTTTAAAAAATCTGCTATTTTAAAATAAGCATCGCGGCCATAAAAGTCATCAGCATTTATAATTGCAAAATTTTCAGCGATAATATTTTTTGCAGAAAGTATTGCATGAGCTGTTCCCCAAGGTTTAACTCGATAAGATGTATCACTAACAAAATCTGGAATATCAGTGTTTTTTTGAAACACATAATCTACTTCAATTATATTTTCAAATCTTTTTCCAATAGTATCTTTAAATATTTCGTAATTTTCTTCTTTAATTATAAATACTACCTTAGTAAATCCAGCTAGTTTAGCATCATAAATAGAATAATCAATAATAAATTCTCCATTAGGTCCAATTGGTTCAATTTGCTTAAGACCTCCAAATCTACTACCCATTCCTGCAGCCATGATTAATAATGTCATAAATTTCCTCCTTTAAACATTTTCCATGGTTTCAATAAAGTTTCATCTTTATCATAAACCTTATATAAAGCTAAAAGTATATTACTTTCATTTTTAAATAATACTTCTTTGCTATTATAAACATTTATAAGCCGTTGACCATTTAAAATTTTATATTCTAAATAGGCATCTACTATAATTGTTTTAAAAGTATTTAAACAATCTTCAATTTTTATTAATTTATAATTATTGTTTTCAATATCTTTTAATGTGTTTGCATTTTCAATATTAAAATTACCTTGTCTTGTTCTTCTTAAATTGGACATAATACCAATTGTATTTAAAGAAATAGCAATGTCTCTAGCTAAACTTCTAATATATGTTCCCTTGCTAACTGTACATTTTATATCAAAAATAGTTTTATTATTAATATATCTTATTTCATTTATTAATTCAATGTTTTTTATTTCTATTTCTTTTTTAGGCAAAATAACATCTTCTTTATTTCTAGCATATTGATAAAGTTTTTTTCCATTAATTTTAACAGCCGAATAAATAGGTACTTCTTGAAAATAGACACCTTTCATTTTATTTAGAGCTTCAAGTAGTGTTTTTTTTTCAATATTGACATTACATTCTTCTATAATATTACCAGTAATGTCTAAAGTATCTGTTTTTATGCCTAAAGTAATTTCAGCAAGATATTCTTTGTCATCACAAGTAATAATTTCAACTAATTTAGTTGCACTACCAATGCATAATACTAAAACGCCAGTTGCTAAAGGGTCTAAAGTTCCTGTATGACCAATTTTTTTAGTTCCTAATTTTTTACCAACAATATTAACTATATCTCGACTTGTATAGTTTTTTTCTTTATCAATTACCAAAATACCGTTCATGTTACTCCTTATTATTCATTAAAACAAATTCACTATAAATTAGTAATAAACAAAATAATTTATTTATTTTATTTCATAGGTTGTTCCTTCTCTTGTATCATTTAAATAAATTCCTTTTAATTCCAATTCTTTTCTAATTTGATCAGAAAGTTTAAAATCTTTTTTAATTTTTGCAATTTTTCTTTCATCTATTTTTTTTAAAATAAATTCTTGTAAATCTAAATCAATAGAAGTTTCTTTTAATAAATCTAAACTAAGCACTTTATCAAATAATTTAACTAAATGTAATTTTGTTTCATCATTTACTTCTTCTTTTAATACATCATAAAGAGTTGTGATTAATAAAGATGTATTTAAATCATTATTTAATGAATTTTTAAATTGTTTAGTATATTTGTCAACTATTTCGTAATTTATATTATTATGATTGTCTTTTAATGATTTTATTTTACTAATTAATTTATTATAAATATTTAAGGCCATATCTAAACCTTCATATGAAAATACCAATTGTTTTCGGTAATGAGATAATAAACAAAATAACCGATAAACTAAAGGATTATAGCCTTTTTTCATAAGTAAATCAAGGGTTAAAAATTCACCGCTACTTTTACTCATCTTCCCTTTACTATCATTTAAATGTTCAACGTGAAACCAATAATTGCACCAAGGATGACCTAAATAACTTTCTGATTGGGCAATTTCATTAGTATGATGTGGAAATATGTTATCAACTCCCCCACAATGAATATCTAAATGCTCCCCTAAATATTTAATTGATATTGCTGAGCATTCTATATGCCACCCCGGATATCCATACCCCCATGGACTATCCCATTTTAATTCTTGTTCTGTAAATTTTGATTTAGTAAACCATAAAACAAAGTCAGCTTGATTTTTTTTGCTAATATCTTCTATAACATTTTCTCTAGCACCAACTACCATTTCATCTACTTTATGATTGGTAAGAACATAATAATCATCTAATTTAGATACATCAAAATAAACATTTCCATTTGATATATAAGCATATTTTTTTTCTAGTAATTCTTTTATTATATTTATATAGTCATTTATACAACTAGTTGCTGGGACAATTATTTCTGGCTTTTTTATATTTAGTTTTTCTATATCATTAAAAAATGCATCAGTATACATTTGAGCTATTTCTAAAACAGTTTTATGTTCTCTAATTGCTCCTTTTACCATTTTATCAACACCACTGTCTGAATCACTTGATAAATGACCGACATCGGTTATATTCATACATCTTTTAACATGATAACCAATAAAATTTAAAGATTTTTCTAAAATATCTTCCATTATATAACTTCTTAAATTACCAATATGAGCATAATGATATACAGTAGGACCACAAGTATACATTGTTACTGTTCCGTTATATGGAATAAAAGGCTCTATTTGATTTGATTTTGTATTATATAAATTCATAAAATTTTCTCCTTTTACTAACATTACATAATATATTATAGCATATATATCATATATTTATTGTATATTTATAACATTTTTAATTTAAAAGTATTGCATTAATTTTTCTAATATGGTATATTTAATAAGCGATGGACCTTTAGCTCAGTTGGTTAGAGCATCCGGCTCATAACCGGGCGGTCGTAGG
>JAVWDK010000054.1:0-6457 GCA_036642175.1 Bacilli bacterium | reverse complement strand
ATTATCATTATTAAAAAATATGAAAAAAGGACTTATGCAAAATATGTTTGTATAGGCCTTTTTATATTTTATACAGAAACTACAAAGTAAAGTAGGTATAGTCAATAATTACTTTTTTCATAATTTGAAATTTTTAATTGTACCTTTAAAATTATTTTCCAAAAATATTGTGGGAGGAGTAACTTTACCTTTTCTTAGTTATGGAGGTAGCAGCTTGCTTATTACCATGGTATCAATAGGAATACTTTTAAATATTAGTGAAGATAGATAATATAGTTGATATAATCTCATTTTTGATATTTAACTGAGTAGAAAATGAGAAGTCTTTATTTTAAATCATTTTCTTCAATCCAACGTTATTTATAGAATATTTTTTTTGTAAGCTTTAAATAATTTTTCTTCACTTCTTAAATATGAGATGCTATAAAGTTTGTTTTTTTAGCCAAAAAGTAAGGAAAAAACCTTCAGAGTTTAGTATAATTAGAATGAAAAGAGATATTTTTGATTTTTCTAAAAAATGTCAAATAATTTAAATAAAAGTACTGGGAAGTTTATTATGGACATGGAATATGGAATAGCTAAAAGTAATTATATTAATGAAATAGAAGATTCATTTTTAGAAGAAACAACTGTTATATTTGACAATCAGATATAGCTAAAAGATATGAAAAAAATTAAAAAAAGAAAGAAATATAAACAATTGTCATTGAAATTGTACTTAACATGATAGTTAAATCGTAAAATAAGAACATTGTTAAATGTCATGATGTAGCCATACCATAATTTTATTAAGACAAAAGATTAAATTAATTTTTTGAAACTATAATCATTTTTTTCAATTAATGAATGAAAGTCTGTCTAAAAATATGTAAAAATCCGAAACTCAAATAAAAAAAGTATTGTTTAAATTATAAATTTCACTTATAATAGAATATGATATTAGTTAGGAGAAGAATATGGTAGTAATAAGAAATAAGGATAAAGGAAATTTTTTAATTAGATATGTTAAAAGTTTTAGACATGCAGTAGAAGGTTATTTGTATGCTTTAAAAAATGAGCATAATACTATTATAATATTATGTGCAACTATAATTGTTATATTTTTAGGTGTTTATTTTAATATTAAAGTATATGAATGGCTCTTTTGTTTAATTGTAATTGGAATGGTATCAGCATCAGAAATGATAAATACATCAATAGAAGCATTAGTTGATTTAGAAACGGTTAAATATCATCCATTAGCAAAAATCGCTAAAGATACAGCATCAAGTGCAACATTATTGTTTTCTTTAATATCTTTAATAGGTGGTTTAATTATATTTATTCCATACATAAAAGTGATGTTTAGGAATTGAAAATGAAAAATAGAAATATATATTGTATAAAACAACTTAAAACGATATTATTTATAGCAACATTTTTATTACTTCTTTTATTAATTAGTAATTTATATAATAATAAATTGTATATGATTGACGAACTAATTTATCCTTATATATCTGTTACTATCTGTCCACCATTAACAATGTTTTTTAAAATAATAACAAAATTTGCTGATATATTCTTAATTCTTTTAATTTTGATTTTGGTTTTTTTAAAAAATAAGAAACATGCTTTTTATTTAGCATTTAATTCAGTTACAATATTGATGATAAATATTGTATTAAAAAATATTTTTAGAAGAATTAGGCCGGTTGGAATAAACTTAATTGAAGAAAATGGATATAGTTTTCCCAGCGGACATTCAATGATAAGCGTTGTTTTTTATGGATTTATAATGTATTTAATTTGGAAATCAAAATTGAGCATTAATTTAAAAAAAACTTTTTGTTTATTATTATATAGTTTTATATTATTAATTGGTATAAGTAGAATTTATTTAGGAGTGCATTATTTTACTGATGTAATTACTGGGTTTTGCATATCATTACTGTATTTATTAATATTTATAAAAATAATTGAAACTAAAAAGTCTTCTAAAATGTTATAATATTTATGTAGAATGAGGTAAGAAGTATGTTTATAGGTAAATACAATAAATCAGTAATAATAACTTATGTAGGAGTATTAACTGCATTAATAGGAATGAATTTTGCAATACATAACAATATTACACAAGCAATGATGTGCTTAGCAATAGCTGGAATTTGTGATTTATTTGATGGCAAAGTTGCAAGAATGTGTAAAAGAACAAAAGAAGAAATATCTTTTGGAATTCAAATTGATTCATTAGCTGATATGGTTGGATTTGTAGTATTTCCAGTAATTATTGGTTATGGTTTAGGACTTAATGAATGGTATCATATATTAGGCTATGGATTACTTGTATTAGCTGGTATTACAAGATTAGGATTTTTTAATATTAGTGTTGAAGATGATACTCCTGTTAAATTTTATAGTGGCTTACCAGTAACATCAACTTCTATTATTATTCCTGCAAGTTGGCTTATAGCATCTTTATTAAAAAATCAAAATTATTCAATAATTTATATTGTTACTATTTATTTAATTGCTTTATTATTTGTTTTAAACATAAAAGTATTCAAAATGAAAGGAATAGCATATCCTATTATTACTATAGTTGCAATTATATATTTAATAGTAATGTTTGTTTTAGGAATATAATGGTAACATATTTTGTTAAAATAAATGTGTTACACTTTTATATAAGCATAAGAATAGAATTATTCTTCAAATGATTAATCGCAAATGGGCAAGTCAATTTGTAGGATTTTTAGCTAATCGAAAATTTTCAACAAAAATGATTGGACAATTTATTAAAAAAAATAATATTGATATGCATGAGTATGAAAAAAAAGTTTACAAAAATTTTAATGATTTTTTTGCCAGAAAAATAAAAAGTGGAAAAAGACCATTTTCTAAAAAAGCTACTGATTTATGTGCTCCAGCTGATTCTAAGCTTTTAGTTTATAAAATTAGTAATAATTTACAAATGAACATTAAAGGAAAAACTTATACGTTAAATGAATTACTTAATAATGATAAATTAGCACTTAAATATATGAATGGTTATTGCTTAGTATTTCGACTTAGTGTTGATGATTATCACCGATATTCTTTTATTGATAGTGGTAGAGTAATTGAAAAAAAACAAATAAATGGTATCTTTCATACCGTAGGATCAATTGCTTTTAAAAATCATAAGGTTTTTAAAGAAAATCAGCGTGAATATTCTCTTTTGGAAACTAAGAATTTTGATAAAATAATTCAAATGGAAGTTGGCGCATTAATGACTGGTAAAATTAAAAATTATAATATAAATAAATTTAAACGTGGATTAGAAAAAGGATATTTTCTTTTTGGAGGCTCAACTGTTATTCTTATTTTTAAAAATATAATTAAAATAGATGATGATATTTTAAATTATAGTAAATTAGATATTGAAGTAAAAGTAAAATTAGGTGAAACAATAGGAAAAAGGTGTAAAAATGTTTTTTAGAAAAGCCATATTAATTATTCATGGATTTGCTGGTGGTACTTATGATCAAGAATATTTGGCCAATTTTTTAGAATTGGAAAAAAATTTTGATGTGTTTACTTTTACTTTACCTGGTCATGATTCTATAAATAGAGCTAAGGTAACTAAAGAAGAATGGATTAAATGTTCAGAAGAACATATTCAAATGTTAATAGATCAAGGTTATATGGGAATATATGTCATTGGCCATAGTATGGGTGGTGTTATAGCTTGTCATTTAGCTACTAAATATAAACAAATAAAAAAGCTAGTATTAGCTGCTCCGGCATTCCAATATTTAGCTTTAAAAGACGGTAATTTCGATATTTTGGAAATCATGAAAAATAGTCCAGAGGTTTTTAAAACGTATAATAAAGAAGAAATAATATCAAGAGTTTTTAAATTTTCTTTTAAAGTAGTTAATGAATTTGTTGAGTTAGTTAAAAAATATCAAAAAACGCCTTTTTCTATTACAATACCAACTTTAATAATTCAAGGATTAAATGATTCAATTGTTCCAATTGAAAGTTCAAAATATGTTTTTAATAGTTTAAAATCACAAAAAAAGAAAATTTTGTTTTTTGAAAAAACAACACACGATATTTTTAAAGGAGAAAAAAAAGAAGAAATAAGTAATAAAATTAAAGAATTTTTAAAATACTAAATTATTAATATAGTTTAATAGTAGCGGAGGAATATATGAAAAAGAATAAAGGTTTTACTTTAATTGAAGTAATAGGAGTTATTATTATACTTTCAATTATTATATTAACAGTTGTACCTATAGTATTGGATTCATTAAGTGATTCAAAAGAAACACTTTTTAAAACACAAATAGAAGAAATAGAATCTGCTGCTAAAGCTTGGGGTGTTTTAAATTCTAACAATTTACCTAAAGAAGAGGGAAATGCAGTTATTACTTTATTACAATTAAAACTATCTAATTTAATTGCTTTTGATATTAAAAATCCTAAAACAGGCAACTTATTTCCGGATGACATGAAAATTGAGATAGAAAGAAGAGGTTTAAACCTATTTTATACTGTTATGCTTGATACAGGAACAAGTAATGAAATAATTAATGTTAATGCTCCACAGTTAGTATTAAATGGCACTATTATACAAAATGTTGAAATTAATGATAAATATATTGAATTTGGAGCTGAAGCTAAAGATAAAAAAGGTAATTCTGTTTTAATATCTAAAGTAATAAAGACTAGTAATAATCAAATAGTTAATGTAATTAGTACGGATAAATTACAAAAATATTTTATAACTTATTTAGCTATTACTAAGGATAAGCAAACATCTAGCATTACTAGAGAAGTAAATATTCGAGATATTACTAAACCTATTATAACAATTCCTGATTTTACAAGTGGACAAGTCATTGATTTAGAAAGTAATAGTAATTTTAGTCTTCCTAGAGCTACAATAAAAGATAATAGTAAAGAATTATTAGAAGCCTATATATATGGAAATTTTTCACTGAGGGTTCCTGGGTTAAAAAAAGTTATATATAAGGCAACTGATAGTAGTGGAAATAGTGATGAATTTATATTAAATTATAATATTAAAGATACCATAGTTCCCTTTGCATCTGCTACTTTATCAATAAATTCAGTATTAAAAAGAGCTATAATTACAGTTACCGCATCTGATGATGGGGTTGGCCTACATGAATATGCTTATTCGTTTGATGACGGATTAACATGGAAAAAAGAAAACACATATATTGTAGAAAATCTACCATATAATTCGACTATTAAAATAAGAGATAAAGCTTTAAACATAAAAACCATTTCTAAAGAACAAATTACTTCAGTTTAATTTTATAAATGAGTATTTACAAATTGTAAAGGAGATAGCTAGATGAAGAAAAATAATATGGGATTTACATTAATAGAATTATTGTCTGTAATAGCATTACTTGGTGTCTTGGCATTTGTAATTATTCCTAACATTGAATCTATTTTGAAAAATTCAAAAGGCAGTTTATATGATAAACAAATTGATTTAATTGAAACTGCAGCAAAATTATGGTCATCTGATGAAAAATACAAAATTCTACTTGAAAAAAACGAATCATGGCCTTATGTTATTACTTTATCTGATTTACAATATTTTAATTTTATAGAAAAGGATATAAATAATCCGAAAACAAAAACACCTTTTTCTGAAAATACACTGATTTTAATTACAAAATCAAATGGTAAATATGTTTTTAATGTTGAAGAAACTACAGATGATCATTTATCTCCAATAATTACTTTAAATGGGGATAAAGATATTCAAGTAGAGATAAATAGCTTATATACAGAATTAGGAGCAACAGTAAAAAAGAATAATGTGGATGTGATAGTAACAACTAAAATTCAAGAAAATGGTGTAGTTGTATCAAGTATTGATAATAGTAAAGTCGGTAGTTATATGATTATTTATACGGCTATTTTTACTGATGAAAATAATATAGTACATACAGGAATGGCTTTTAGAAGAATTAAATTTGTTGATACTACACCACCTGTTATAACTTGTAGTAGTTGTAAAAATTTAACTATTATTGAAAGTGATGCAAATTATGTATTTCCAGAGGTTACAGTTACAGATAATAGTGGTGAAAAAATCAAAGCAAAAATAATTGGTTCATTTTCTTCAATTATACCTGGTGAAAAAAAAATAATTTATCAAGCGATTGATAGTAGTTCTAATGTGACTAACTACGAGGTTTTCTTTTTAGTTAAAGATACAATTCAGCCTGAGCTTACTTTTTCAACTTCTTATATTGTAAATAATGATAGTATAGAATATGTAGCATATGCTAGTGATAGTGGAAGTGGAATAAAGGATTATTCGTTTGATGGAGGTAATACTTGGCAAAAGAGTAATAAAGCAGTGAAACGCTGTGATAGTACAGTTATTTTAATGACAAGAGATAATGCTTTAAATGTTACTTCAATAACAAGTAGTGAGAAGTGT
>JAVWDK010000053.1:0-6738 GCA_036642175.1 Bacilli bacterium | reverse complement strand
TATTTGTGATATTATTAAAAATAAAAAGAAAATAGATGCTGAAATTTATAATAAAGCCATTAGAGAATACTTTTATAGTAAAAAGAAAAACACTTTAAAACTTTATGAATATGCTAGGGAAATGAATATTTATAATAAAGTAAGAGATACATTCGAGGTTTTACAATGATTAAAAATAGAGATAGTTTAAAAGCAAAATCAGCTAATTTATCTAATCAGACTAAGATACCCAATAAATATATTATTCAAAGCTTTATGTTTGAAGCATTGTTAAAAAGAATCTCTATATCTAAATATAGAGATAAATTTATAATTAAGGGTGGACTGTTATTATCAGCAATATTTGGAGTTAATTTAAGAAGCACAATGGATTTAGATACAACGATTAAAGGATTATCACTAATTAAAATAATGAAAACGAGAATTACTATAAAAATACAAAATTATGGTATAATTGAATATAAAAGATATATTGATTGAGAAGAGGTAGGTTATGCAGAGTATTTTAGTTATAGACGACGAACCTGAAATAGCAGATTTATTAGAATTATATTTGTTAAATGAAAATTATCAAGTATATAAGTTTTACAGTGCTGAAAATGTTATGGCCTTTTTATCTGAAAATAAAGTTGACTTAGCCATTTTAGATATTATGATGCCAGATATAAATGGGTATGAATTATGTACAGAAATAAGGAAAAGTTATAATTTTCCTATTGTCTTCTTGACGGCAAAAACTGGTGAGGTAGATAAAATAAATGGCTTTTCTTTAGGCGCAGATGATTATGTGGAAAAACCATTTAAGTCTTTCGAGTTAATTGCTAGAGTAAAAGCTCATTTAAGAAGATATGGTATTTATGGTAGTAATAAAAAATGCGAGGACAATATAAATATTAGGGGGATAAGTATCAGCAAATCTAGACATGAAATGTTTTTAGAAAATAAGAAATTAAATTTAACTCCAATTGAATTTTCGATAATGTGGGTATTGTGTAAAAATAAAAATAGAGTTGTTACAAATGATGAATTGTTTAAGGAAGTATGGAAAGAAAAATATTATGATGGTGATAGTAATACAGTAATGGTACATATAAGACATTTAAGAGAAAAAATGTATGATACTGGGCCAACACCAAAATATATAACAACTGTATGGGGAATTGGATATGAGATTAAAGAATAATAAATCATTGACTAAAAGATTTATACTAAAAACAGTATTTTCTATTTTTATTTTTACTTGTTTATATATCTTGTTATTAATTGTAGGTTATTATATAGTTTCTATGAAACTATGGTTAAAATCTGATGTTCTCTATAAACTTTTATCTTCACTTAAAACTATTATTTTGCCAATTTGGCTTTTTGGGGTGTTGATTATTATTATTTTTTACTGGAAACGAACATTTACATATATACATACTATTGAGCAAGAAACTACACGGCTACTCATTGATGATAAAACGATGGTTTCTTTGCCTAAAGATTTAGAAACAATTGAAACCTCCGTAAACTTTATTAAACATCAGTCTATAGTAAATAAAGGCTTAGCATTAGAGGAAAAGCAAAAAAAGGATGAATTGATTGTTTGCTTGGCACATGATTTAAAAACTCCTTTAACTTCGATTATAGGGTATTTGGATTTGATAATGACTAAAGATACTTTAGAAGAAAAAGAAATAAAAAAGTATCTTAATATTATAATGAACAAATCCATTTCTTTACAAAATTCAATCGATGAACTTTTTCAAGTATCCAAATTGAATAATCCTAATTTAAATTCTATAGATCAAGAAATAGACCTGGAATTGCTCATGAAGCAAATCATTGATGATTTCTATCCCTTATTGATGCAAACGAATAGGAAAATAAATTTTAAAAATGAAAAAGGGAAAATATTTATCAAAGGAAATTCAGAAAAATTATTTCGTGCTTTTAGTAATCTTTTTAAAAATGCAATTAACTATAGTTATGATAATTCAGTAATTGATGTTGCTCTTAATTATTTCTCTGATGAAAAACGTGTTTCAATCAAAATTAGTAATTCTTGTAATCATATTTCTACTGATAAATTGAAAAAAATATTTGAAAAATTTTATCGTTGTGATTCATCACGTAATAGTAAAACAGGTGGTAGTGGATTGGGATTAGCAATAGCTAAAGAAATAATTGAATTGCATAATGGCAGTATTTCTGCAGCGAGTTATAAAAATAGTATTACTTTTACTATAATTTTTTCAACCTTAAGGAAATCCTAAGGTTTTTTTAATGGGAGTTTAAGGATTTATTTTGAAAAATTATATATACTTATATTAAGAAAAGAAATATGGAGGTATGATAATGAAAAAAAAAATAGTTATTATTGGTTTAATGGTCATAATTGTTTTTGCAATTATTATTTTTAATATTAGTAAATCAGGACTTTCCAAAATGAAATTAAGTGCATTTATTAATGAGTATAATATTCTTATACAAGAGAATATAAATCAGAATATAAAAATAGGTGTACCCAAGGAAAGTGATAAGGATGGGGCTACATATTGGGTTAAATTAAATAATGAATTAGATCTTGGTTTAACAACTGATAGTAATAGTGGAACTTTAGATTTAAATAAAAATAATATCTCTATTTCAAGTATTCGATACCCAAAGAATATATTTAATTATACAGAAATAGATAAGTACTTACATTATCTTATTAAAGTTAATAATAATAAATTAAAAGATAAAGATATTACTGAAATAATTAATAAACTAAGAAAAAATATAAATAAAGAAGTAGCAGTAGAAAATTTGTTCATTTCACATACTAATGATTTATATCAAATTGACAGTATAGGAAGATATGAAAAATAATTATCCACTACCTAAATGTGGGGACTATCAAGCGATTAAATATAATGATATATTTAAATCACAAGAGATAATCTTGCAGTAATTTTGTATAAGATGGAAGGCACCATTTTATAAAATTAGGAGGGATGAAATATGAAAAATGCCAAAACAATTATCTTATCACTAGTTGCAGTAGTAGCAATATCATTACCAGTAGCAGCAGGTGGATCCAAAATGCTTGAGGATGGAAAATTGAGGTTTGCGTGGGATAGTGGAATACAGTTTAACGGTAAATGGGCAACTTCTACACTTCAAGGAGATCACCATGAAAAGAAAGCTACAGCATGTGTTGGTGTATGTTCTACATCAGGTTGGGTTGATAAATTAACTTATACAGCTCATGTAAAAGATATTGGTGGTTATAGCGATTCTGCAACTTCACTTTATGATTATAGATAAGATATAGTATTTGGCTTATGAATTGAAAAATTCATAAGCTTTTTATTTAAATTTAGGAGGAAAATTATGACAAAAATGATTAATATAAATAAGATTTTATACTGTGTTTTGATAATCATCGTTTTTATATTTTTATGCAGTTGGTATGATGAATTTTGTCGCAATAAATTATATAACTCTAATTATAGTTATGAAAACAGCACAAAATTAGTAATTTCTTCAAAAATTAATTTAGATTCCAAAAAAATCAAAGAAATTTCTGCGGATGCCAAACAATATCATATCCTTATCGAAAAAAAAGTATTAAATCAAAAAAAGAATGTTGTTATTCATTATCTAAATACAGAAGATTATAGATTGCTGTGCAGTTTATTTAATATAAAATATTCTACTAATATCGATGGTATTTCAACAACTGATAAATTTAAAACAAACACTTCAAAAAGCGACTTTTTACAAAATGATCTTCATATATATAAACTGTTTGATAGCTACTATAATGAGCAATATAATTATACTGGAGAATATCAGATATTTTATAATTCAAAAGATAGTTTAAATAAATTTATAGATGTTCTTGCAGAAAAATTAGAGATAGATAGCTCAGATTTATTAATAAGTGGCAATTCTCTATCAAAATCTAATTTTGAGATATTTAAAAATATCTATATAATATGTATTATATTTATTGCTTTTTCTATTTTCATTTCTTCCCTTTTTTCAACATTTAAAGAAAGTAATGAAATTGGTATTTATAAATTATTGGGGTTTTCCAATTTAAAAATAATAAAGCACAAGTTTTTAGCAGATTTAAAAATATATTTATTAATAACATTTGTTATATATTTTATTGTCAACTTTTTTGTACAAGGTAATAATATCATTTTTATTTTATATTCTGCCTTTGCTTCACTTATAATTCTTTTCATAAAAATTTTAATAAGTAGCATTAGTATATTTATAATTAATAATAAAATAAGATTGATTAATTTAGTGAAAAAAGAAAGCTTAACAAGTGGAATAATGGGATTTAATCAATTTTTTAAGATTATAACCTTTGGAATTATATTAACAATATCATTATTTGTTGGAATCCAACTCAAATTATTTATGGATAGAAAAGAAGAATTAGATAGTTTTTCTAAATATTCAGAGTATGCTGTTTTTTCTCAATTTTACAGTGGAAATGATACAGGCAATCTAACTGGGGGAAGTGATGAATTAGATATATCTGAACTTGAATTATTTAAACATTTGGAAAAACAAGATGTAAGATATGCTGACTTCAGAACATATTTTTTCAAAACAAAAGATGATGAGAACTTTTATAAAACTTTAACTTCTAATGGAAATAAACGGTTTCGATATGGAATAATAGATTACAACTATTTATCAGATTTGAACCTTATTGATACTAATACAAAGTTAAAAATTGAAATTGGCAATAACTCAACTGAAAATATATTTTTAATTCCAGAATCATTAAAATTAGAAGTAGAGAACTTTAAAAAATTTTATTATGAATATTATGATAAAAAAGACAATGATTGGTTTATCATATACGAAGATTCAAAAATACCTAGTTTATCCCCTGAAATTGCTGCTAATAATGGTTATCTGATAGATTCTCCAATTTTAAGGGTAATAACATCCAATAATGTTAGTCTTCGCGAAGTAAGTGTATATGGTGTTGGTTATGATACACCAATGAAGATAAAAATAGACAGTAATAAAAGTAAACAAGAATTCTATGATACTATTTATTATAAATTATTTGATTTAAAATTGGATGACAACTTAGATATAAATACATTATTTACATTTGGGGAATTATTTAATATTGAGCTAAGGGAACTTCAAAATCAAATAATAACATTTGTATTTATCTTATGCCTTCTATTAATTATATATATTTATATTAGTTTTCAAAGCTTCGTACTTTATTTAAAAGATAAATATAAGGAAATTGCTATAAAAAAGTTAAATGGATATAGTGATATAAAGGTTTTTATAAATTATATAATAACTAACTTTATTATTACAAGTTTTATTATGATTGTAGTATTTCTTATATTTAATAAAAGCTATCATCCTATTGAATTTTTAAAATTGTTTTTACTTATAAATTTAATTGAAGAATTTTTGAATATTATAATTATTAAAGTTAAATTTAATAAATTTATTGTGAATGCAATAAAAGGAGAAAAATTATGATACAAATAAATAATCTATGTAAAAAATATTATGATAATTATGTGATAAATGACTTAAATATTACAATAAATAATAATGAATTTTTAGGAATCATCGGTGCTAGTGGATGTGGTAAGAGTACATTATTAAATATAATTGGACAAATTGATTTGGATTACACCGGAAGCATATATTTTGACAAGATAAAAATGAATACATTATCAAAACGAGATAGAGAAAAATTTATCAGATATAATATCAATTATTTATTTCAAAACTTTGCTTTAATTGATACTATGACAGTAGAAGAAAATTTATTAATTGGGCTTGAGTATACAAAATTGAATAAGAATGACAAAAAGAAAAAAATAAGAAGTATTTTAAATCAGTTAGAACTACAAGATTATGCAATGAAAAAAATATATACACTCAGTGGTGGTGAGCAACAAAGAGTGGCACTTGGAAGAATTATGATTAAACCAGGAGATATAGTATTAGCAGATGAACCAACAGGAAATTTAGATAAAAAAAATAGTCAATTAGTTATAAACCTTCTTAAATTACTTCAAAAAAATGGAAAGACTATTATTGTTGTGACGCATAGTGATTACGTTGCTAACCAATGTGATAGAATAATTAATTTATAAAATAAGAGGCAGTATTTAACTTATTAATATAGGATATACTGCCCTTTTTGTAATATTATGATTATTGAAAAGCCAAAAAGTGATATTGAAGTATATGGTATGTATAAGAGTAATTTAAAGAAGATAATGAATGATAGAAATATAACTAGAACAAAATTAAGCAGGGTTACTCAAATAAAATATGACATTATTAATAAATATTATAATGACAGGTGTAAACAAATAGATTTAGGTACAATGGCAAAATTGTGTTGTGTATTAAAGTGTAATATCCAAGATATAGTTGTATATAAATCAGGAGAGGAAGTAAGTGAAGTTGATGAATAAAAACACAATAAAAACTAGTGTCATAACAATTATAATTGTTGTTACAATTACTATTGTGAAATTATTTGTTATAGATGTAGCCCGAGTTGATGGAAATTCAATGAACCCTACTTTGAAAAACAATGATTTTCTTATATTTTCTAAAATTAATAATAAATATAAAAGGTTTGATATAGTTATCCTAAAAGTAAATAGTAAATATTTTATTAAAAGGATTATTGGTTTGGAAGGAGAAAAAATCAAATATATTGATAATAAACTCTTTATTAATGAAGAA
>JAVWDK010000052.1:0-6898 GCA_036642175.1 Bacilli bacterium | reverse complement strand
CTTTCTTTATTATAACACAACATACAACATTTAATGATTGTTATTGTTGTTATTATTATTATTGTTGTTATTACTTGATGACCCTGATGATGAATATCCCGAACTAGGTTCATAATGTGGTACTATTGATATTCCTCTATTATTTAGATTAATACTATCAAATGAATTGTTTTTTGGAACTAATGGTAATGTTTTAATTACCTTTGTTGTTCCATCAACAAAGGATAAAACTTGTTGATTTGCAACGACAGAATTGTTTGCTGATGCTCCTAAAAAATCATAAACTTCATTAAATACATTTTCTGTTATGTTTGAAAAGTAATTTGCTAGAGTATAACACTTTTTTAATCTCATAATTTCATTATAAGTTTTTGGCTTTTTATCAATCATTGCTTTTCCTCCTCACAATTTATATACAAAAATTCAATATTTTGAAATGGTAAATTAATTGCTTGAATATGATAATATGCATTATTCTTTTGTTTCGTATAATGATAATCTCTCAGTTCTGATGTTGTAAAAAGCAAATTATTTGGAAGCACAGGTGATAAATCATCATAATATAATGATAACATTTTTGTAATATCTATACAATAATATTTTTGTTTATCAGATTTAGTTTTCTTAATTGTATTTGTATATATTTGATGAGACATTATATGTTCTTGCTTTGTTCGTTTCTCATCACCATACTCCACTGTATTACCACTTAATAATATCATATATAATGAATTATTAACAGGATAATCGCACATTTCCAAAACTTCTTTTTTAATATATAATTTAACATTACTTTGTTTAGTTAAATAAATAATATCACGCTTGATTTTTGTTACCTGCGATTCCAAATTATATTCATCATCATCTACTTTCAAAACGAATACATCAGAACTATAAATATTTTCTAATTTTTTATCATTATATATTATTTGTTTCAAGAGTGGAATACTATTTTCTATATTTGCCCTATTATTAGGATAATATTGCATTGCTCTTTCAGGATGCATTTTTGTCATATACAGGTAAATTGATTCATCATTATAAACATCTTGTGGATACAATGTTTCGTTGTCCTTATATATTTCTTGTTGTAATTTACATGTGTATGATTTATTTGTATTATATGCTTTTTTAACATACGGACATCCCGTTTTACACAAATATAAATATTTACAATTTAAGCACTCATCATTAAATCCCCCAAAATTATGATTTTCAAACATTTTATTTCTAGCATTATTCATAATATCATCTACCGTATCATTGTATATATTGCCATAAAAGAAGTCTTTGTTTTTTTGCCCTCTAACACAAGAATAAATATCTCCATTTCTTTCTAGCAAGAAATATTTTTCACCACAATTAGTGCAATTAGTACAATATGTAGGATTAAATTCTGCAAACCAAGTATTTTTAACACCCACTTCTAATGAAGTTCCTGCAAATTCTTTTTTCATTTTTTTATAAAAATTTACTTGTTCTTCTTCTGACATAGCAGTTAATATGTCTTGGTCGCTTGTAGTAAAACCAATCATAAAATTAAAATCATTCATGTCTAAACAAGTATTTTTTTCAAGGTACTTAATATCTTTAATAATTTCATCAATTTTGTTATAGTGTTCTTTAAAAATAGTTGCGGAAACTTTCTTTTTATTAGGTATATTCCCTAATAATTCAACATTATCTAGTATTTTATCTAATGTCTTTTGATTTCCTTTCGTTACCCTATATTCTTCGTGTAATGAGAATGGTAAATCTAGACTACCACTTATTGAAACATTGAACTCTCTTATAGTTTCAATATGTTTTTTTAAATTCAATAAATTAGTCTTAATATGTGGTGCTCCTAATTTAAACCCATTTTCTTCTATTATTTTTTTATTGTCTCTATAATAATTTTTTATAAACTCTATAATACTTCTAAAATCCTCTTTTGATAGAGTAGTAACCTCTCCACCATGTAATGAAATATTAAAAGGTATTATGTTTGCTTTTTTAAGTTTTTTTACTGCATAATCTAATGTTTTTAAGTATTGATCATCTTGCTTTAAATCAACCGTGTTTTCTTTTAAATAGCAATACTTACATTGCATATTACAATTCATTGTTGGTACATAGAGTAAATGAATAAATTTATAATCGTTGTTCATTAGCAACTCCCTTCTCTAATTATAATAAATCATTAATGAAATACCATTATTATTTGCAATTGAAGTTTCATTAGTATTTACAATTTTAACCATTATATTATTGCTTATTGTTTTAGATGTATTAACTTCATTATCTAAAATGAATTCTCCGTTATACATTCCAGAGTATTTAAATTCATATTCTATTTTATTATTATTAATATTAATGTTTTCTAATTTTATAATAACACCAGATGTAAGAGCATTACTACTTGCAGTAGTACTGTGTCCTATGGTGAAATAATGCTCATTAGTATATAAATATTTACTATTTTCATATGTATTTTCTTTATTGTTAATATAGTTATAATTATTTTCATCAAGACAATAAATTCTTGTTGGGCTTTCTTTAAAAGCTTTTTCATTGACTAATGCAGTACATGGAATATATATACTTCTTAATGTAAAGCATTGCCTAAATGCTGAACTTCCTATTTCAACAACTGTTGATGGAACTGATACATAACTCAAACTTGAACATCCATAGAATGCGTGGCCACCAATTCTAGTAACTCCTTCGGGAATAATAATTGATGTTAATGATGAACAACATTCAAATGTATTTCCTCTTATTTCAGTAATTTTAGATGGTAATATTACATTGTTAAGACTATTGCATTCCATAAATACCGCTCCATGAATAGAGGTGATATTATCGTGTAAATTGATTTTTCTTAACGAAGTACAATATTCAAATGTTTGTCCATTAATTTCAGTTACATTTTTAGGAATAGTCATTTCAGTTATTGAATTACAATGTGAAAATGCACTTGCACCCAAATATTCTAAACTATTAGGTAATTTAACGTTTGTTAATTTAGTACAATTTTTAAATACACTTCCCCTTATATCTAATAATCCCTCTGGTAACGAAACTATTATCAAATTAGTACAATTTTCAAATGTGCTTCCCCTTATTTCAGTTACACCTTTAGGTATTATCATTTGTTCTAACTTCGAACAATTATAAAATGCTTTTGTTTTTATTGTAGTTAAAGTAGTTGGCAAGTTAACCTTTTTAACAGTAGAATTTATAAATGCTTTTTCACCAATACCTATTACATTTTTTCTATTATGTGTAGATGGTATTGTCACTTCTTCATTATAAGTTAAACCTCTTGTATATCTAAATACATAGTATCCATCACCAACTTTTTGATATAAGACTTTTGGATTAAAGAAAATAGCTGATGGTATTATTACTGCTATTATAATAGCAATTAATACTTTTAATGGAGTTGATAAAACTAAATTTTTCTTTTCTTCTTTGATATTTTTAACTAACATAGAAATATCTGCTGTTGGTTCTTTTACTGATTTTTTCATTAAAATATTAACTACATTTAATTTTTTGCATACAATTGCATAAATAATTGCAACAACTGCCTCAATTAGTATACATGTTGTTATTGAATAATTAAAGAAGTACATAACAACAATAAGTACTGTTAATAATGTATATATTAACCACCATATATTTTTCTTTTTATTTGTTTTAATGTTTGTTAAAGTCTTTTCATTTTCTCCTTGATTTCTTATTTCTGCAATGATCATATTTTTTAATATGATTTTTTCATTTGCTAAATACGTGTTGTCCATTGGAACAATTGGACTAGTATCTTGTACTACTTGTGCATTATCACCTTTAAATGGTGTTCCACATTTTGCACAAGCCTTATCATTAACATTTAATATATTTCCACATTTTGTACACTTCAATATAATACTGCCTGAAGGTACAGTTGCATTAGTATCTAAAGTATTCTTATTTATTTCATCTGCCATTCCACCAATTGCCATACTTATAGGCTTTTTTGTTATTGCAGAAGTTATCGGTACAATAATAAATACGCCAATAAATACTGCTATAAAATCAACAATAGCTATATTTGGTGTAACAAAGAAATCGCATAGTAATAAAACTATTACTCTTATTGCAAATAATATCCAAAACATTTTTTTTGAATCATCAGGTTTAATCATCATGGTCATTGGTCTTAACACTAATAATGACATATGAAATGACATAAAAACTTCCATACCTATTGCCACGCCAATACTTATACCATTATTTCCATCACTAGCAGAAACTATAGTAGGTAAAAATACTAGAATTGCCATTAATATTTTTCTTATTATTTTCATAATGTTTCCTCCACCCTAATTTGATATCTGTACATCATAATATCACTCCGACATCATTATAAATAATTCACCTTCATATAAAGACAAAGCATTTATGTCTATGTTGGGAACATTATTTTTCCCGAATGTATTTACCCATTTTTCTGAAATTCCTAAAACATAAGTATAAGGTAATATATCATAAAAATAATTTGGGTTGTCTTTAACTTGATAATCTAACTGGTTTTTTTCTACTCTATATAAATAATCTTTAAATCCCAATACCTTTGCATATATTATCTCCCCATATGCAGTTTTTCTTTCCATAAATATAGAAAAGAAACCTGTTATAAAAATCGCTATAAATGATACAAAATATACAATATTTAAATTTGGATTCAAATCTTTGATATAAAGATATGCTAATGTCCACGCAATAATTGAAGCAAACAATAGTGCAAATATTGTATTTGTTTTTTTTCTTGCAATTAAATCATTAACCTTTTTATCAATAATGTTTGATAAGCATTCTTGTATCTTTCCAAATACTATTCCAAAACTCGGATCATTAAACAATACATTTTCATCATTATTTTTAAACAGTTCTTGATAAACTAGCTGTTCAGTAATAGATATTCTTTTTAACTTACTATTATTTTTTCCAATATTAATTATGTTATATTTATTTTTATTGGTTTCTTGTATAGAAATATATCCCTTACTTGCAAGACCGATGATTAATGCTATCGTTAGTTTTCTAACATCTTTTTGACCATATATATATCCGATTTGTGCAGCATCTAAATCATCTGGAGCATAAAATTCAACTGTTTGAGATTTTTTATCAAAGTCTTTTCCAATTTTTTTCCATGAAACAGCACTAATAATAGATATAATAATTGTTATAATACATATTAGCAAACATTTAAAACCATAATTACTAGTAGTGCCTACAAAATATCCATCATCTAACACCATATTAATTGTCAAAGAATCATCTAATGAATAATTATTCATACTAACAATTAATGATCTTCCATTAATAGTGTAATCTATATTATCATTAACATTCTCTCTTCCTTTTAAAAATAATATTTGTTGTGAATCAAAATCTTTTGGCATATTTATAGTTACAGAAACATTATCTATTTGAGTATTATCATAATTATCAAAAACATTAAATACCAATTCATCAAAATTTTTATTATTATCGTTACCCATATTATAACGATATTTTATAGTATAAGTATGTAATCCCTCGTTCGTATTTGTACGACTGCTTCCTACTTTTATCCCAATACTATCATTATAATTACTTAAAACAAATTTTTCTCCAATTGCTCTTAAATTCGTAATTTTTACTTTTTTCTTTGATTCTTGCAAATCTTTATTATAATACTTTTCCCATAATGGTATGGATTTATAAATACCATTATAATCATCACTAGGTATATTCATTGTAATATTTTCAGTAACATCTATTCTATTATCTTCATCAACATCTAATACAACATCATACTTTCCAATTTTAAAATCAGAAGAAATATAAGAATTATTTCTTTTGTTAGTATTTTTTTCAATCATCAATACACTAAAGGGTATTAAAAATAAAAGTGCTACCCAAACAATTAATAAACCAATAGTTTTTACTTTATTATTATTTTTACTCATAATTATAAACTAACTTTAACATTTTCTTTTTCATCTGCACTTGCTTCAAACATTTTTTTTGTTTTATAACTAAACATTTTTGCAATTACATTACTAGGAAACATTTCCACTTTATTATTAAAATCTCTTATTACTGCATTATAATATTTTCTTGAATTTGCAATATCATCTTCAACTTTTGTAAGTTCATTACTTAAGTCTTTAAAACTTTCATTTGCTTTTAAATCAGGATATGCTTCAGTTAAGGCCATTATTTTAGTTATACCTTTTGATAATTTTTCATTTGTTTTAATTTTTTGTTCATCACTCATATTATCATAGGCTGAATTTCTTAATTTAATTATTTCTTCAAAAGTTGTTTTTTCATGTTTTGTATAACCTTTTACTGTTTCAACAATGTTTGGAATTAAATCCCATCTTTTCTTTAAATAAACATCCATTGTTGAAAATGCCTCGTTTACTTTGTTCCTTATTCTAACAAAACCATTAAATGTTACTAATACATAAATTATTAATAACGCAGCAATTCCTATTATTATATATAATGTCATAAATATCTACTCCTCTCATACATATATATTAAATTAACTATTTTATTTAATATCCTAATTCATCTAATAAATCTTTAATTATTGATTTATAATCGTCATCAATATTGAGATATACAATAATGTAGTCTATTCTTGAAACCACCTTATATGTTCCATCTGTTGATAAATTATATTTTGGATGATTGCCAATACTTACCGATGTTTTTGCTGCATTTATTGATTTAGAATCCGTTTCTATTGCTATCCAAATTTTTTCAACATAATCATATTTTTATATTTGTTCAGTTGCCTCTTGAACAGTATAACTGTTTTTACATCTTAACTTTTAAATCTTCCGTTGTTATTGGATTTCATTTCCACATT
>JAVWDK010000051.1:0-6955 GCA_036642175.1 Bacilli bacterium | reverse complement strand
ATTATAATATGAAAATTTATTGTAATAGATTGTTTTTCTGAAATAGAATTTGTTTGCTCTATAATTATATAATATTCATTTTTATTGATTTGTTTAAAACTCAATTCTCCTCCGCCACCTGATTTAAATTCAAATTTGTTATACTTGTTTTTAATATAATCATATACTTTATTTTCTAATAGAAACTTTTCCAATAATAAATGAGCTATCTTTTTATTATCGTCAATATTATCATTATATTGATTTTCTATATTATAACTTATCGGATAATCACAATCTGTGTCAAAATATTCTTTGATACTGTCTATTAATAACAATATATCTTCCTCATATTTTTTATTAACTGAATAATTACTCATTGAATTAACAATCCCTTCTATCTTTGGAAAGTTATCATTTACTATTTTTATTATTTCATCCTTATTATTTTTATCCATATCTATGTTTTCTATTGATTTAATAATATTGTTGGCTCTTTTATCTATGTTTTTATTTCTAACATCATTTGTTGGTATAGCATAAATTTTGTAATTTTTATATTTTATGGATAACGAAATAATCATATCTTTTTTATCATTATCCAAAATAATAAATACTTTTTTATATCCTAAATCATTTAGAATATCTAAGACATTTTCTATTTTACTGGCTCCTCCAGCTCCCCACCCAAAAAATGATGCCATAGTATTAAATTTATACTGTTCAAATATTTTACTATAACACAATACGTCATCTTGACCCTCTGTTAAAATAACATTGTCATTTAAAAAAAATATTTCATTAGCATTCGTTGATAAAATGTGTGGGTTATGTGCATCATGTATTAAACTGTAAATTCCTTTTTTTGTTTTTTCACATAATTCAAATATTTTAATTTCATCTCTATCTTTTTTAAATCTTATTATCTTAGAATTCATTGAAAATAATTCCCAGTTAACAAAATATGGAGAATGAGTACTTATTATTATCTGTTTATCTTTTGAATACTCAATTAATAATTTGAATAATTTTTTTTGCAAATCAGGATGTAATGATATTTCAGGTTCATCAATTAAAATTACATTATCTTCTGATGAGTCGTATAGAGAATCTACTATATTGAATATATTTATATATCCATCGCCAGCGCCTTTGCTGCTATGTCTAATATTATTAAAAGAAAATTCCAGATATAAACTATTGTTATCAGAACCTTCTATTGTCCATATTGGTACTGGAAAAAGCACTTTTTTAAGACATGAATCAAATTTTTCTCTATTATTACATATAGTTAGTAACCTTCCCCCAAAATTACTATTTATATTATTTTCGTTTCTATAATCGGAATCTTGCGTATTACCTTTGTAATTATTTCTATCTTGGTAAATATTATTACTAAAAGTTGAATTAAAACCTCTTTTACTAGATAAAATAAATGAATTTAAATTATTGAAACTATAATCTATAATTTGATTATTAAATTTTCTTTTGATAAATGCCCCTTTATTCTCTGTTGTTTCCAACGAAAATTTATTACCAATTACATCTTCTATTATAATTTCTACTTTGCCGTTTATTTTCATATTTCTCGAAGAAATTGGAATTACGTTTATATGACTGTTTAATAGATGAACTGCCTCAATCACAGTAGACTTACCACTATTATTAGGTCCTACAAGAACTGTCAGTCCGCTGCCTAGCGTTTCGTTATCTGGTACTGCAAATTTTATTAAAGTTTTTGTGGAAAATCCCCTTAATCCACTAATGCTAATAAATTTTATTGCCATAAGTTGTCTCCTACAATAATTCTAAATATTTATTAAGCATTTCTATTTCTAATTCATTAACCAATTTAATGAAATCAGTATAATTACCTGTTATATGAGCTTTATCTAATGCTTCATAATATTTTAATCTATTTTCTTTTTTTATAATTACTGGTACATATCCATTATTCATTAAAACCAAATTCATAACTAACCTACTTGTCCTACCATTGCCATCAATAAATGGATGAATTTTTACTAATTCTCCATGTAATAAGGATGCTTTTATTATTGGATGAAATTCATCCCAATTATTGTAATTTAAAATTAGATTTACCATTAATTCAGGTACTTGAAAATAATCTGGCGGTATATGTGTTGCACCCTTAATAGTTACATTTTCTTGTCTATATCTTCCTGCATTTTCATTATCAATATCTATCAGTATTAATTGATGAATATTTTTTATGTTCCATTCTGTTATTGGATATTCGTCATTAACTAAATCTTCTAAATATAATATTGCTTTCTCATGATTAATTGCTTCTAAGTGTTCTTTAACGGTTTTTCCACCTATTGTAATACCTTCTAAAACCACTTGGGTTTCCCTTAAAGTTAATGTATTGCCTTCAATTCCATTACTATTATAGGTCCACTCAAGATTAATTGATTCTTGTAATGATTTTAAAGTGTTTTTAGAAAGTGGTCTTTTATTATCTAATTTCTTTTTTAATTCATTAGCTTCATCAAAAAAGTTATCGTTTAAATCTATTTTAAAATTAAAATCAATCTTTATCCTTCTTTTATCAGCCGGTTTAATGGCATAAATAGGAATACTCCATGAGTTTCCAATCTTTACTGAGCCTTCAATTCTGCCTTCAACCAACAATTGTCTTATTCTTCTCTCACTAATATTCCATTTTTTCACTGCATCTTTTGTAGTCATAAACTCCATAATTATCACCTCTGTTATAATGGTACCGCAAACGGTATAGTTTGTCAACTGTTTTGTTCTAAAATTTGTTATTTATTTTTTAAAATTATATATTATTTCTATATTTTTATCTTTATCAACTAGTATTTCATTAATCAAAGTAAATACTAAATCTCTACTTGGTTCTTTTATATCTAATTGTTTTTTTATATTTGATTCTAAACTGCAAAATTGTTTATTTTTATTTTGTTTTAATTTAGTTTCTATTTCTCCTATTCTTAATTTATTTTGTTTTATAGAGTTTTCTGTTTTTTCTGATAATCTAGAGTAAGTATCTAACCCTATTATTCCATTATATTTATCATCATACAAACTATCTATCTTTTTTTGTAGTTCACTAATAGTATTTACTAATTTTTCTTTTTCTTCATTTAAATTATTTTCATTATTCTCTATTACTTTTATTTTAGTTAATATTTCATTTATATTTATTTCTTTCATGTATTCTTCGTATGTTCTTTTTACCTTATCTAATATAATTTTTTCAAAAAGATTATAATTAAAAAAATGACTAGAGCATAAATGAAGTCTTGGGCTTCTTGAATATTTATTACAATTCATTGTCCAGTAATTTGTTTTTTCTTTATAAGATACTGTAATCATATTACCACATTCTTTACAAAAAACTAATCCTTCTAATAATCTTTTAGGTCTATTATGTTTATTTACTCTAGTTCGATATGTTGTATTTTGTAGTTTTTTCCAAATATTTCTATCTACTAATGCTTCATGTGTATTTTCAACTATTATCCAGTTTTCACTTGAAAGTGCAATTCTTTTCTGTGATTTATAATTTAATTTAGCTTGAACATTTTGAATCATATCTCCTGTGTACATTCTGTTTTTAATTATTTTATTAAGGCTACTATGCGTCCATATATTACCTATTTTTTGCTGTTTAGATGCCTTTGTTCCTTTATATGTGCTTGGTGTAGGTATTTGTTCATTATTTAGTCTTTCAATTATATCAATAACTTTATTACCATCAAATAAGTCTTTAAATATTTTTTTTACTATGGGAGCAGTTAGAGGGTCTAGTATTAAATGTCCTTTATCTAATGGATCTCTCATATAACCATAACTAGGCTTACTACCAATAAACTTTCCTTCAAATTTTTTATTTTTTAATATTGATCTTATTTTTTTTGATGTATCTTTACTGGTCATATCATTAAATAGTGCTTTAAAGGGTGCAATATCATTATTAGCAGAATCTAAAAAAGTATCTACATTATCTAGTATAGAAATATATCTTACTTTTTTTAAAGGAAAATATTGTTCAACATAATAACCACACTGAATATAATCTCGACCTAATCTTGATAAATCTTTGGTTATTACACAGTTAATTTTTCCGTTTTCAATGTCACTAATTAATCTAATAAACTCAGGTCTATCAAAATTAGTTCCACTAAATCCATCATCTGCATATTCATCACATAATATAAATCCATTATCTTTTAAATAATTCATAAGTAAACTTCTTTGGTTTAATATACTTTCACTTTCTGATTCTCTTTTATGAAATTTATCAACATCTTCTTTAGATAATCTAATATAAATTGCTACTTTATAAGATTCTGATGATAGTAATACACTGTTATACATTATTAATCACTATTGTGTAAAACATAATATTTTTATTTGATTTCATTATGTATTACCTCATTTAAATAATCTATTAATATGTCCATTAATTCTTTATCTGTATTTTTAAAAGTTTCTTTTATTATCAATATAAGTCACCAACTTTATATTTAATTTTATTACTTATATACTTCTTTTATTCTGATATATACTTTTTATATACTAAAAAATAGCTTTACTTGAAGCTATCTTAATATTATTATAATTATTTTTATGATTATAATTTATTACCTATAATAGTGATTTTTTTAAATAATCTCTTAAATTGGTATCAACACAATATACATAACAACCCTTCATACCACGAGTCATTAATGTACGATATGTATTTTTTATTATGGGATCCGCTATTTTATTTGCAATATCTTCACCTTGCTCTTTAGCAATTTTTTTTATTCCCTTTAATGATTGATCAGTTTTGGCTCTTTTTCTATAATCAGTCACAATATGACCATTTTCATAACGGATATCATCGCCAATTATAACACCAACATAATCAAATTCTAAACCTTGACATGTATGAATACAGCCTATTTCATTAATTGATTCTTTATCTATAGCCCATGTACTTGAATTTTGTAAATTCCAACTCATAGCAAAATTGTATTGTGGAATCGTTATATCATAAATATCTGATTTGCTTTTTCCTTCACTTATCCAGTTCCAACAATAACCAGCAACTAATCTTGATTTATTGTTTTTTTCATTTAATTTAGTAATTGTTTCCTTTAATTCACTAGGATTATCAAATATTTTAAAATCATATTTATTATCTAAATCAAAATTTGCAGTTTCTTTTATATCTAAAATATTATCTAACCATGCTAAATATCCATCAGAGCCATCACATCTAAATTGACTTTTTAAATCCATTTGATATATTCCGGCATTATAATATTTTGCATATTTTTTAATTTCCGATATTGAACCATTATCTTTTAAGGTTACTTTTTGATTTTCATCTATAAAAAATATTGAAAACTTGCTTGCGTTTATTATTTCTTTAATTTGATTTTCTCCTAAATTAGCAAATAATCCAGATTTTTCATTTAATCGATGTGCTTCATCAACAATTAAAACATCAAACGAATTAGCTTCACAATCATAAAAACTTCCAGAGCCTTTAAATAAATTATTAAGTCCACTCAATTTATCAATTTTGAGTTTAGATTTAAATACTTCACGTGGTGCACTATTTTTTGTTATATAAAAGCTGTTTAAACTTCTATTTAAAAATTGTCTTAATAAATTAATAGCAAGAACTGATTTTCCTGTTCCTGGTCCACCTTCAACAATAAGTATATTTTTTTCATTGTGTAAAAAGCTATTTACTCCTAATTTTAAAGCTTCTTCATATATAACTTTTTGATCATCTATTAGAATAAATTCTTTGTTTCCTTTTAGTACTGAAGAAAAAGAATCTTGTAACATTTTAGATGGTCTTATTTTACCATTTTCGATAATATATAGACCTTCTTTATTGTCTCCTTCACTAATATATTTTTTTATAAAATTTCGTAATTTTTCGAAATCTTTTGAACCAAACATTGGTGCTTCTCTAATATAATCTTGATATTGTTCACTATTAATAGGATCATCATCAGTCAAATCATAATTATGTAGAAAAGCACATGGGTGTAAACCTATATGTCTATCATATACATCTTCATTATAATTATTAATTAAACTAGCATAACTCCATGCTTGGTAGGATGGATGTGGTACTTCTCTCATTGCTTTTCCTGTTATAGTTTTTACAATTCCATTTTTTCCTTCAATTGAAGTAATATGTTGCCATTGCTTTAACTCTACAATAATAATAGAATTTTTTTTATATTCATCATAGCCAGATAGTAAAAAATCAATTCTATTTGAAGTATGTGGAATATTAAATTCAATTGCTACTCCACAGTCATTTGGAATTTCCTTATCGGCTAAAACCCCTCTCATTCTGAGCAATGACTCTCTCCAAGAGTTTACCTCTGATTCACCTGTACTATGGTGAAATACTTCTTTAAATCTATTTAAAATTTTATCCGTTATTTCATTTAAATCAACATCTTCTATAAAACTTGATTTAATTCCCTCATATACTAACATAACAACACACTCCTATAATTTATTATACTTTGTACTTACTCCCTTAGATTTATCAACTGGATATTTTTCAGCTGATATTTTCATTTTCTCTAAAATAATTTGTTTTGGATCAACGTCTATTTGTGAACATAGTAATATACAATAATTCATAACATCAGCTATTTCATATTTTAATTCATCTTTGTCATAATTGTTATTCCATTGAAAACATTCTAATAATTCACCAGCTTCAATTGCAATTGATTTTGCTAAATTTTCTGGTGTATTAAATTGTAACCAATCTCTTTCTTCTGCAAATTTTCTAATTTCTTTTGTTAATTGTTCCATATTGCACCTCACATAATAATTATAGCACATATATTAAAAACGGTTTCTTATTTTAATAGTAAATACAAACTACATTTTTGGACTTCACACCACCTGCATTTATGTGATTAGATACAACAACTACATCACTTCCATTACCATA
>JAVWDK010000050.1:0-6979 GCA_036642175.1 Bacilli bacterium | reverse complement strand
CTAACTAACAGTGTTTTATGATGCAACTTAAATTTGCCCGTGAATAGTTACATTATATTTAAATCTCATTTACAAGTCACCACAAACGCTTTTCCTCTTATAACTACCCGAGTTTTGTAGTTGTTAGTGAAAAAAAGCACTGTTTTGCCCTTTGATTATAAGGAATTACAAGTGTTTTTATTTTCTACAGTCTTATCACCTAAATTTAATACACTATTTTTAAGCTTTCGTCCTTACTCTGAATAATTTATTTATTAAATGTTCATCCATTCTTTCATTAGAACTTCCTATTCTTATAAAACAACTATCCAAAGTCATTCCAATTCCTTTTAGGTGATAAAGTTTTTTTAAAATTTATAAATCAAATAATCCTAAAACAGACGGTTCTATATTAAAAATAATTCTATCTTTTATTTTTCGTTGTAGTAAATCAATATCAGTTTTTAATCCCTCAACACTTCCTTTATCATCAACAAGTTTAACTTTAAATTCCGTTCTTGAGTTTTCTATTATTCCAATCATTTTACTTCTCTAAAAATTAATATGTTAATTACACTTCTTTTCCTAGTATTTTCCTAGTAAATTTCCTGGTAAATTTTTCAATATTTAATTATTTAAAATTTCTCATTTTATCATAATCAGTTAATAGCAATCAAATTTACCATTATATTCTTTCCAAATAAATTTAATAATAATCAATATTATTCTCTGTATTATTTATTATCTTATTTATATAATACTTTTTTCACCATTGCTTAACAATTTATCAACATAAAAACTAACCTTCTCATCATTTAGGTAAAAATCTTCAAATATTTCATTTATTTTCTTAGCAAAATGTTTTTCTCTCTAATTTCCTTTTCATATACATTCTTCAAAGGCTTTAAAGACTTACAAAAAAAGTATCCCAGCTCTCGCTGGGATTTCAGGGGGAACTGAAATTTAACACACACAAATTAAATTATTGTTAGTTAAATCTTTATATTTCAATCGTATTTAAATTAAATATAATTACTATAAACCAAATAATTTTATCAATAATTATAGATTTAGTACCTAAATGGGTATCTAAAATAAAAATAATACTACTTTAATTTTTCAAATAAGAAAGGATTAAATATTATGAAAATAGAATATATAAAATGCGAAGATTATAATCTTCCAAACTTATCACTAACCGAAAAAAATATAAGCAATTAAATAAATATGGATTACTAAGATTAGAATATTTAAAAAATAATAAATCTGCTCTTTATCAAGAATTACTAATGAACGATAAATTATATGAGCATCTTCTTTCAGTCAGTATAGAAGCAAATAATAAAGTGAATATTTTAATATATAAACTAATAAAGAAAAATATAATAATTAATGAAAATTTGAAAAAAATAATCAGATGTTATGAGTTCTAAAACAAATCATTGTAAAAATATCGCTGAAAAAAATATTTTAGAAAAATCATACATGAAGATATCTTGTGATAAACAATAAAAAAAATATAACAAATAAACAATTTCAAAAAATTTATTAACGTTTTATAATAACTTTAATGACTATATGATTAAATATGTTATACCCGATACAGCAGCTTTTTATATAGCAAATTATTATTTTAGAAAATGTTTATTCAATTGTTCATTATATAATCACATTAATTCTGCTATTGATATATTTAATATTGACTGTAATATTAATAAATTAATTCTAGAAATAGAACCTATATTAAAAATTAAATATAACCTTAAAGTTAGAAATACTAATCCATTAAAATTATCTAAATATATGTAAAAGCAAACACTATCTAATATCTAGATTGTGCTTGCTTTTTTAAATAACATTAAATTTTTTCATTCATTTAGGATATGTATAATTTTCAATTATCTATTAAACATTAATAACAGATTTTACTTTTGCCTTTTCATTATTTTGTGTAGTATAAACTTTTTCAATCATACTATATAAATTTTTAAAATTACCTAAAGTCTGTTTTGAAACTATATTTATACATTCTGTTATAGTTTCATCATCACTACAAATAATAGATGTCATAATATTAGAATAAGATGAGTTTTCTGACATTTCTAAATATAAAGCTAGTTTTTTGAAATCTTCTTTTTCAAACATTTCCTCCATTCTTACTTTTTTCTTTTTACATTCGTTAGGTAACAATAAAAATTTTGATTCTTCTAATTTTCCAAAATACTTTACTGCTTTTTTATAATATTTATTCCCTTCCTCGTCATTATCCCATACTGCTATATATTTTTTATTATATGCAATTAACCTTGGAATATTGCTATATATGCTTTCAGCATTAACACAAGGCATTATAATATATGGTGACAACATTTGATCCTTCATAAATATTTCTAATGCGTATTTATCATGAATGCCTTCGACCAAAATTATTTTTTCCTTATTAATAAAGAAATCCCAATCAGACACACCTAATGCTTCATACACAGGCTGTAATTCATTCAGTTTTTTTATATCGGTTTTTACATTTGTTATTTTACTTAATTCTATATTTTTTTTATTTTTATCTTTTTGTACTATGTAAATATATTTAGTTGGAATGTATTTAGGATCTAATAAATGATGTGTATGAGTGCAATAAATAACCTTGCCGTCCTTATTTGAAATATTTTTAATCATATGGCATAATTTTTCTTGTGCAACTGAATGTAAATATGAACCAGGTTCATCTAGCAAATATATTATGTCATTGTTTGAGCCAGTAGCTTTTGGGTTATACTTAATTTTCATTACAAAGTTAAAAAACCATAGAAACCCTTTACTTCTCTCTTCAATTTTAAAAAATCTATCTTTGTCACCTTTTTTCTCAACAATTTGAATTTTTAATATTTTATCATTTTCAATTTCTAATCTAATGCTTAAACATCCGCTATCGTCTAATGATATTTTACCCCATTCTTTTATTAATGTATTATTTATTTCAGATTCAACATCACTCAAAATACCTAATTTTATATTTTCTTCTGGTTCTTTAATTATATCAAAAATTGAAGAATCTATTTTATTAAATGCTCGTTCATAAATACCTAACCATCCATATAAATCATTCGCATTTTCAGGAATTTGAATTTCATTTTTGGGTCTTTCTATAAAATCATCATTATAAATAATATAAGGTAATCTACCTACAATTTCTTTACCTATTATTTTTCCGTCTTCTATATCATCTATTACTGACAAACTATATTCTTTTGTTTCTAAATTCCTCGAAATAATGATTTCAGAAAAATTTTGTATATTAGAATATTTTATTCTTAAATTTTCATCAGAAATACAGTTTAAAAAATCATTCTTTTTAACCGCTACTAATGCATCAATAGTAGCAGGTTTCTTGTTCTGTGGATTGTAATAACTACGAAGTCCTTTTAAATGACTCCCTTCATACTCCTTATCATTAGCAGAATCAAATGCAAAAATAGCTTGTAATATTGTAGTTTTTCCAGACTCATTAGCACCAATAAGTGGTACTAATTTATTTTTTTGAATATTTATTTCCATCGGTCCTTCTATAGCTCTGTAATTTTTTATAATAAATTTATTGTATTTCATATTTAGCTCCTTTTCTAACTTTTATATATTCTAAATTCCTTGTTTGCCAGATACCTCTTTATCATTATCTATTTTTTTAATCAATTCTAACTTCCAAGCATATTCTGTTCAATCATATTTATGACCATAAACATGCTCATTTTCTTGAATTATTTGTTCGTTTATTTTATCAGTTAACTTAATGCAATCTATAATTTTTACTTTTGCAATAATTCTTGATTGTGAATAATCCAAACTCGAATGTTTAAATTTTTCATAGCTTCCTTATCTACACCTTTACCCACATGAATAAGTATTTCAAAACTATAATTAAATTCCCAACTTCTAAATTCATATTCTTTTAATCCTTCTGCAACTATGTTGCCCAAGGTTGTTTTAAAGTAATTACTTTCATTATTTTTTATACCTTATTTGTAGATTTAATTTAAAATATATTCTATCGTTTTCAATATATAACTTCATCATATTGTATCTTTTTGAACTTGGAGAATCAAGTTTTGTTTCTTCTATCAAGTAATTAATAACATTTTGTCTAAAATAAATTAAATCTAATATAACAACCTTACCATCTTTTTTAACTATAATTAAGCCACCATTAACATTATTAATTCCATCCCACTTTATACTTGGAAATAGTCCAAAACTTATAGCATCTAAAAAATCACCAAGTTTTTTTAAAGCAAAATTGTCATCTGAAAAGTTACTATTTTTCAAAAATAAATCTTTCAAATTTTTATTTTTATATTCATAAGAATTTAGTAAAACATCTCCTAAATACTTAGGCATATTACTATCAATTAATCTTAAATTGTAATCAAAACTTTGACATTCCATTTTTGAAAAACGTATATTACCACCTAAAGATTTGATTATTTTAATTCTATCAATCAATTTTGTTCTAGTATCAATATTATTAATTTTGTTAATATCAGATATTTTTATACCTTCAACTTCATAAATAAAATTTGTATGATTGCTAGCGTTTAAAATAGTTGCAGGACTTCCTAAACTAGACTTAATACTATATTTTAGTTGTAGATCATCTCCAACTCTTCTATCTATTACTACTGCATTTAAATCTTCTTTTAATGATGATTTGGATTTCAAGATTCCTGTTGGTGTCATTTTGTTTAATAACTCTTGTACATTATTAATTTCAAATACTCCATTACCAACAGCAGCATTTTTAATTATATTAAATAATTTTTGTTTACTATCTTTTATATCTAACTTATCTATTTCTTCAACTATTTCGTCATTAAAATAAACACTTACATTCAAGTCATTGCGTAAAACATAGTCTATTATAGTTTCTCTCTCTTGTAATGTTAACTGTTTAACGTGATATAATTCACTAGTTATATCTTCGAGTCTTTCATTTGCAATATTCATATCAGGATTTTCTAATAATGATAATATTGCGTAAAATTCAGACCATTCTCCTCTATTCATTGCCATAAAAATCATCCAACCTTTCTATCATATATTCTGCCATTGCTTTTATTACAGGAATCGAAACTGAATTTCCAAACAATTTATACTGTTGTGTATCACTTATTCCTTCAGGAAAAGAAAATGTATCAACCATATTTTCTATAAATCCATAATTAATAAATCCCTGTAATTTTCCCCATTCAGTAGGAGTCATATTTCTAATACCTTCTTTATTAATTTCATTACCACGTCCAACTAACAAACCTTCATATTCCTTAATTGGTTGTCTTATTAAATTGCGTTCTTTACCAGAACCACCAGTTGCCATTATTGTATTAGAAACAGGATTTTCTCCTTCATTAACAACTATATAGCCAAATCCAGAATTAACTGATGCATGACTCGATCTATGATTTTTCAATGTAGTTAAAAGTCTATCAGATAAATAATACTTTGAATCAACTTTTGTTTCAAGCAAATCATATAAGTTATTATAAACTTTTATATTAGAATGATTTGGTAAATTCGGAAACATATAATTTTTAGGAATTATATCTTTTCTAAATCCCATAATAAATATTCTTGCTCTTTTTTGAGGTATTCCAAAATCTTTAGTACTTCTAACAAAATTTTTCCCATTATACTTTACTTCGCCATTTTCAATATCTGCACTTACGACTTTATAACCAAGTTCGTTCAATACTTTAATAATTGTTTGAAAAGTTCTTCCTTTTTCATGTTTTAATAGTCCTTCTACATTTTCTAACATAAATGATTTAGGTCTTGTTCTTTTAATAATATCTGCTATATCAAAAAATAATGTACCACTTGTTTCATCTGCAAACCCTTTCTGTAGTCCAGCAATTGAAAATGATTGACAAGGAAATCCACCTAAGAGAACATCATATTCAGTACTTTCAACTTTGTTTTTAAATTCTTCGCTAGTGACATCATTAAAAGAATCTTCATTATATAAATGCTTATATACTTTACACGCATATCTATCTACATCAGCAGATAATACATTATTAAATCTTCCAGTTAGTTCATAGCCTCTTCTAATTCCACCTAATCCTGAAAATAAATCAATTGTTTTATATTTTTCCATTATATTACCTCTCTTCATATATATTACTAATATTGCTCATAGGGCTTGGGATAGTAGGCCCAACCAGAAATTGTCATGTAATGACAAATTCAGTGCTGGCTAAGACTATATTAATTTATATATGACATCAATAACGCTATTTAAAACTCCTATACTAGGGTATAACAAATTTGTCATACTGTCATCATTGCTAACTCAAAAAAATTAATCATTCTTTTTATTAATAACTTCGTTTGTTCTTTGAATTAGTCTTGATAAATTTTCAATGTCATCATCATTTTCTTTTTTAAAATTTTTAAAACTCCTAATTGCAACTTTTTTATCTTTACCATTTAATTGATTTAAAAAATTAATTTCTTCATAATTAACATCTTCCATTAATTCTTTCATTATTTTTTTAGCAAGTAATTTTTCTTCATTACTCTTCAATATATCTTCTAGTAAAACAATTGAAGAATCATCATGAATAATAGTGAAACTATTGTCATTTTGGTTAAGTGCAATGTCAATATCGTTTTTGTTATATTCTGCTAATTTAAGTATTTCTCCTAAATCCAGTTTTAAAATATAGCTTAATTTTCTTAATGATAATATATTAGGCTTTTTTCTTTCTCCTTTTTCAATCTTTGCAACAGTGTTATTATCTATACCAGTTCTTCTAGAAAGTTCTCTTTGTGATATGCCTATTTTTTCTCTAGCTTCTTTTACTACACTAGCTAAAGTTTTATTCTGCATTAAATTTCACCTCTTTTTGCTTTCCTATATTCATTTTAACATAAAAACCATTATTCAGCAATAATTTTGTGAGTTTTAATCACATTTTATATTGACTTAAATTATAAATATATAACA
>JAVWDK010000049.1:0-7024 GCA_036642175.1 Bacilli bacterium | reverse complement strand
CAAATATTTGAATATTGTAAATGAAAAAAAAGTACAAAAAGGATTAGATACATATATTCCGCTATATCCAATGTTAAGAAATGAAGGAGGAAAATTATGTATTGGCATTTTACTAACCGCAGAAAAAGATGATGTTTGGGATATTTCAGGAGAAGTAAAGCCAGAATATTGGATTTTAATTGATATCAATAGTGAAAATGTTTTAGAATTCAATAAAACATCAGAAAAAGATTTTATTGTTGGTAAGATGATTCCTAAAAATATTGATAACAACCAAAAGGAAATCTCAAAATATATAGTTGAAAAAACATTACAGTATAAAAATTATTTAATTGAAGACATTAAAAACGAACAATTACCATTGCAGAAAAAATTATCTCAAATTTTAGGAAATGAACTAGAAATTGATGGAGAAAAAGTAAATATTAATGATTATTTGTTATCTAATTTAGAAGAAGATATTAAAGCAAAAGTTGATGAGTTAGTGAATGTACTTATATGGTCTAAATATGGTTCAATAACATTTTATTATGATAAATTGTTTAATGAAATTTTAATAGAATATAAAGATAATAATGCAATAAATAAAGATAAAATGAAGTTATGTGTTGAAATTATGAATAACTATTATGCTGGTGTAGTAGGAATTGAGAATATTTTCAATATTTAGAAAAAATGTATTAGATAATATATAAACATGTGATATATTTTTATTAGTGATTGATTGTAATATCAATTCCCTTTGATAAAAGTTGTAGATAACTTTCAACCATGCCATAGAGAAATTAGTCGAACTAATTTGACTCTTATATATAATTGAAGAAATTTTAAAAAAGAGAATTATGAATCTTCTAAAATTTCAAAATATCAAGGGTAATTTAGTAAAGGGAAATATTATTAGTATTTGAAAAATAAACCTTGCTTACATAGATTTACATAAATTAGAACTAGAAAGTAATAATTAATATAAGGAAGTTTATATCAATATTTTGAAACTCATAGTATTTCTTGAAATGCTTAAAATTATAGTATTTAGTCTTGTAAAGTAGCATAACCATCTTCAGAGACTGATTTATCTAGTGTATTGTCAGACTTTTTTGAACGGGTGCCATGTGTATAAAATCAGATTTTTCTTTCTCATTTAAGTCACCTTGGTGGCATACAGAATCATAGTTAAGACATTATCATATATTAATCATAAACTGTAACTAAAATTTTTATTAAAATTTGACATTTTTAAGAAAAACAACTATTATAATGATAAAGGAAATAGGAGAATTAAAATAGACGAAAGAAATTTAAATAAAATTAATTCTGAAGTTACTAATGAAGAATCAAAAATGGAGACTTATAAAAAAGATTCTAGAAAAAAGAAAAACAAAATCACTATAGTTGCTTTATTACTAGCGATTATTGCTATTATTTTGCTATTTATAATTTATAAAAATTATGAAATTAAACATGATAAAAATGATACAGAAAAAGGCTATTCGGAGTATAGAATATCTGGAAATGAGTTGGATGATTTTGATTTAAAATTTTTACAATTAGAAACTAACAATCAAAATATGGTTTACAGTCCATTATCAATTAAATATGCTTTAAAAATGTTAAGTGACGGAACTGAAGGAACATCTAAAGCACAAATTGATGCATTAATAGGAGATTATAAAGCTAAAAAATATATTAACAACTCTAATATGTCTTTAGCCAATGCTTTGTTTATCAAAAGCACATTTAAAGAAAGCGTAAAAGAAAGTTATGTTAATAGTTTACAAGAAAAATATGGTGCAGAAGTAATTTATGATAGATTTGAAAATCCTGATAATATTAACTCTTGGATTAATAAAAAGACACTTGGATTGATTGACAAATCAATTAATAATGTAAGTGATACAGATTTTTATTTAATTAATGCATTAGCTATTAATATGGAATGGAATAAATTGATTCAAGCAAATTATAAAAAATGGGACGAGCATTATTCTGTTCGTTATGCCCATGAAAATTATTCTGAAAGTATCCCCTTAATAGGAGACTATTATAATACTTTAAAATTTGATAATAATTCTATTAATGCTAAGGCAGTTGAATTTGGAGCATCGATTAATAATTATGATATTGTTAATGCTTTAGGCGAAGACAATATTAGAACAACCATTAGTAAGGAATATAAAGAATGGTTGGATAAAAATGAATATGCTGGTGAAAAAGTTGATGTAAAAACTTATGTTAATAAATTTATTGAGGAATTAAAGTCTAACTATAAGCAAGTTGAATTATCTACAGACTTTGAATTTTATGATGATGCTAATATAAAAGTTTTTGCTAAAGATTTAAAGGAATATAATGGTATAACTCTTGAATATATAGGCTTAATGCCAAAGAATAAAACATTAAATGAATATATTAAAACATTAAATGCTTCAAGTTTAAATGAAATAATTGGAAAAATAAAAAAAGTTGAATTAGATAATTTTGAAAAAGGTGTGATTACTAAAATTATTGGGGGTATTCCATTATTTAAATATGATTACAACTTAAAATTAGAAGATGATTTGAAAACTTTAGGCTTAACAGATATCTTTAAACCAGACAAAGCAAATCTTTTAGGGATTACTAAAGATAGAAGTACATTTATTGGTAATGTTAATCATAAAACTAATATTGAATTTTCTAATGAAGGTATTAAAGCATCCGCGGTAACGAGAGTTGGTGGATTAGGCGCCGGATCTGCTGGATTTGAACATTTATTTGATGTTCCAGTTGTTGAAATTGATTTATCTTTTGAAAATCCATATTTATATATTATTAGAAATAAAGCTAATGGTGAAATATGGTTCATCGGAACGGTTTATCAACCTATAGAAAACAATGATAATCGCGCTGAAATAATTAATAAAAAATAAAAGCATTATAACATTATTTATAATAAATAGAAGAATACTAACAATAAAAAGAAAAATCTGACTATTAAAACTACTTTGCCATTAAAGCAGTACTAATAATTGTAAGATTTCTTTTTTTTATAGACAATAAAATTATTAAGATAAGTTTTATTTTAATTAAAATAAGCAAATAGTAGGCATTTAACTGATAGAAAGTTATGTAGCTTAATTTATCGTTAGTCATGAAAATATATGGTTTAAACTACTATTTGCAATAAAAACAATCAAATGAATTGTTTCTATTAGAATAGACATGAATAGAAAAACAGTTCATTATATTTGTGATATAGTATATTTCTGAATAGATGTGTATTTTATCATAATTAAAAAGGTCAATATTTTAAGCTTATGCAGTGCCTTTAAAATTTTAATTTAAAAAGCAATAAAAGAGACTATTATTATCTAATCTCGCTTGTCAATTTTAATAATAATGGTTTTAACTGATTATCATAAATCCATTTATTAGAATATCGTGTTCTAGCTAAAGTTTTGGCTTTTATAACTGAATTATTTTCCATCTTGTTGATAATATTTTGAGCATGATTAATATAATAAATGCGTTCAGAAGGCAAATATTTTTCTAGCGTATCAAAATCAAAATTTCGAGCTGACCATCTCATAAAATAAGCATCAATATTTTTTCCGATTTCTTCAAGTGCTGGTACTGCCTCATTTAAAACAATAAAGTTGCCTCTACTTGCTGCTTCAATTACCGTTAGACCAAATGATTCGGAAAATGATGGACAAATAAAAAGATTACTTAACGTAAATAAATCAAACACCGTTTCCCTTCTAATGCCGTTTTTAAATCCACAATCAGAGGTAAATACAATATTGTTTTCATCTAATCCGTTTTTAATTCCTGTATCCTTAATTATAAATTTGTAAGTATCGCTTGGTATATCAGAACTTGGAAAGTCACAAAAAACAACTAAAACACTTTTGTGACAATATTTTTTAATATATCCAGCAAACTCAGTAATAATATGGAACCTTTTAGCCATTGTTAATCTTGCTGGATATACAATTAAAATATCACTTTCATAAAAATCAACATATTTTTTTATCTCCAATAATTCATTATTATTATTTTGTAAAAAATCAATACTATTATTAATACAATAACAATTTGAAATATCAGTATTATATTGTAAAGCAATTGCCTTTAATCCACATGTAGTTGGATATATAAAAGTAGTATTTGGCATTTCTTTATATAAACAATCAATTGGATAATTTGCTGAAATATGTTTTACTGGCGCAGAATGGGTAAATGATAAAAACTTAACATTTGGTAATGAACGTTGTGCTTTTCTGATAGCTACATTATGCAGTAGATGTAACCCTTGATAAAGAATATCATGCATAATACAAACATCGACATCTTTTAAATACTTTATGTAATCATCAGCAATTAATTTAACTTGATGAAAAAAAACATTATCAACGCTATCATTTATTTTTCCATAAGTTTTCCAATGAAATATTTCGTTATTTTCACTGTTAATTATCTTTATCCATTCAATTCTATCATCAGAAAATATGCCATTTCGTTCATTATCTGGGCAATGTTCAGACACTAACATTTTAACTTTCATATTATCATTAAGCAGCATCTTTAGCTGTTCAGAAACAACATTAACTAAAGAATATGTATTTGAAAGACCATTAAACATTGTTAAAATTGCAATTTTCATAGTATCAACTCCTATACATATCTTATTCTTCTTCATATTATATAATAACTTAACAAAATATTATAATTGAATTATTTATAATACTTGTTTGTTAGCATATATCAAATATGCTTTCCCTAAAAGACTATTTTGCTGACCTTTTAAAATACAATTTAAAAAACTTAATGATTGTCTAATTTGTTAGTATTATAAAATTAGAGTTTAAATTAGAAATAAAATAAAAATCTTACTAACACTAATTAATGTTATACATGGAATTAATATAAAGAGTTTATGGATATCTCTTAGCAAAATCTAAATTTAAAAAGAAAGAAATGAAGTTAAAAAATCTAACTTCATTATATGAGGAGTAAAAATGGCTTTAAATTTTTATACAATGAATGATCAAAATATTTTTGTTTTTAATAACCATACACAGTCTAACACTTCAGCAACGGGCGGAGTTTGGGTTGGTGGCAATGCTTTATATAATAATTATAACATTGGTGCTGATTTACCACTTCAAACTCAAAACTATTATTATGCACTTAGAGTTACAAAAGACATGAATATTACTGGAGGCATTAATTATAAACAAAACACTGGATTAGAAGTGGATAGCGGTGTTTTAACCAAATATACAATGGCTAATCAAAATGGTGTACCCAACCAGCCCCTACCATATCAATTTGGTAGCTACTCTTTAGCAGCAATGATAAGTTATTTAGAATGCTCATCAATTGCATGGGCTAATTATTCATCAAGTCCAACGACACAGGAAGTGACTGGTACAACTTTAACACTTAGAGGAACTGATGCTAACATAAATACTTTTTTAATTAATAGTAGTAACATATCTAACTCTGGATTAAATATTAGCGATATTACTAGTGTAAATATAGTTGTACCAAATCTTTCGACGATCGTTGTTAGTATTTTTGGAAATAATATTACACTTAATAATTTCACGACTTTACAAAATGGCATTGCAATAACAAAACAGCAAGCCCAATATGTTTTATGGAACTTTCCTGATGCAGATAATATTTTGATTAATTCTGATATATATGGTTCTTTTTTAGCTCCATATGCAACTGTTCAGACAAATGATAAGACATTATATGGAACAATACTAGTTAGTAATCTTTTTGGTGCACTTAAAGCAGTAAATAACATCTTTATTGGTGCATTACCAGATATTTATGACCCTTCGACAACTGGCTCTTGTACTAGTTTTACTTCAACCACTTCCACTACTTCAACTACTTCCACAACCTCAACAACTTCAGTAACAACTGCTCCAAATCTTAGAACTCAAGCAATATCGGGTATTATTGAATCAATAGCTCTCGAACAAACTGGATTATCTCATATTCTAAATGCTGAAGGAGAAAAAATACAGACTGCTTTGTCAAGAACAAAAACTAGTACCGAATTAGTTTTAATAAATAAATCAGTTCAGTTCATGGTAAATTCTATTACAAGGTTGGAAACTGTTTTACAAGGAAAATTAGAACTATTTAACAAATGTTTATGTCAAAAAAATACGAAACTTACTAAAAAAAAGTAAATTTAATTTAACAATCATTATTAAAGATAAGATTTTAAAATTTTATCTTTTTAAAAGTTTATTACTAACTTAGTTAATAAACTTTATTTCTTACAAATAGGAAACAAAATTATTTAAAATGTGAAAAAAATGTATATTTTTTTATAAATGTATCCAAAATACTAGTAGGAGGAATTCATGAAAAAAATTTTGTTAATATTAATTTTATTATTTGTAATGACCGGTTGCACTGATTTAAACAACACACCCAAAAAGCAAACCGAAATATTTTTAAACAAATATCAGACCTTAGACAAAGACGTATTAAAGGATTTAGACAAAGTAGTAGCTGAAGAAACAACATTTAATGCATCTGAAAGAGATAAATATCGTGATTTAATGAAAAAACATTATCAATCTCTTACTTATGAAATTAAAGATTCAAAAGAAAATGGTGATAAGGCAACTGTAACAGTAGAAATAAATGTTATTGATTATTCAAAAACTATAGCAAAAACAAACACTTATTTAGTAACTAATAAAAAGGAATTTTTAGATGATAAAGGAGAATATGATGTTTTTAAATTTAACGATTATCGAATAAAAGAATTAGAACAAGTAAAAGACAAAGTAAAATATACACTTGATTTATTATTAACCAAAAAAGATAAAAAATGGGAAATTGAGCCAATTACTTCAGAAATAGAAGACAAAATTCATGGAATATATTCTTATTAGAATATATTTTTTATTACAACATATCCTTTTATGAAAGTTAATTTCATAATTAAGTTTAAATATAAAAATAAAAAAACAGCAAAAAAAATAGACATGAATTGGATATTATGTTA
>JAVWDK010000048.1:0-7132 GCA_036642175.1 Bacilli bacterium | reverse complement strand
ATTCAGAATATGAACCTGCTGGTGACCAGCCCCAGGCAATAGAAAAGCTAGTTGATGGAATCAATAAAGGGATAAAACACCAGACTTTACTGGGTGTTACGGGTAGTGGTAAAACTTTTACAATTGCAAATGTAATAGCAAAAGTCAATAAGCCCACACTTGTTTTAGCACATAATAAAACTTTAGCTGGTCAATTATATTCTGAATTTAAGGAGTTGTTTCCGGAAAATCATATTGAATACTTTGTCTCATATTATGATTACTATCAACCAGAAGCCTATGTAGCTAAAACCGATACTTATATTGAAAAAGATGCTTCTATAAATGATGAAATTGATGAAATGCGTCATTCTGCCACCTCGTCTTTAATTAATTATAAAGATGTTATAGTAGTTGCTTCAGTATCTTGTATCTATGGTATTGGAGAAATTGAAGAATATCAAAAGAAGATGCTAACATTAAACATCGGAGAGTCAATAAATAGAAACAAAGTATTAGAAAAATTAATTGAAATGCTTTATGAAAGAAATAACCTTGATTTAAAAAGAGGGTGTTTTAGAGTTAAAGGTGATGTTTTAGAAATAATTCCTGTTAGCCAACATGGAAAAGGTATTAAAATAGAATTTTTTGGAGACGAAATTGAAAAAATATCTGAAATTGACACACTAACAGGCGCTATCATACAAAATAAAAAATCAATTAGCATATTCCCTGCTAGTCATTTTGTTACAAGTGATGACAAATTAAAAATTGCATTAGAAAATATAAAGCAAGAACTAAAAGAACAACTTGAATATTTTAAAAGTAATAATAAACTACTAGAATATCAGAGATTACAAGAAAGAACTAATTATGATTTAGAAATGCTATTTGAAACAGGATTTTGTCGTGGAGTTGAAAACTATGCTCGTCAGATGGCTTTAAAAAAAGCAGGAGATACTCCAAGTACATTAATAGATTTTTTTAAAAAGGACTTTTTATTAGTTATTGATGAATCTCATGTTACAATCCCCCAAATAAGAGGCATGTATAATGGTGATCAAGCCAGAAAAACCACTTTAGTTGACTATGGATTTCGATTACCAAGTGCCAAAGATAATCGTCCATTAAAATTTGAAGAATTTGAACAAAAAATTGATAAAGTAATCTATGTCTCAGCAACACCGGGTGATTATGAATTAAATAAAAGTACAAAAGCAATTGAACAAATTATAAGACCAACAGGGTTACTTGATCCAATTATTGAAGTAAGATCAACAAAAAATCAAATAGATAACCTGATAATAGAAATAAACAAAAGAATTGAAAATAACGAACGAACATTAATTACCACATTAACTATAAGAATGGCTGAAGAATTATCAAACTATTTAAAAAAATTAGACATCAAAGTAGCATATCTTCATAGTGAAATTAAAACATTAGAAAGATTAAAAATAATAAGAGATTTAAGACTCGGAAAATATGATGCTGTAGTAGGTATCAATCTATTAAGAGAAGGAATTGATATTCCGGAAGTATCTTTAATTGCAATAATGGATGCTGATAAACAAGGATTTTTAAGAAGTGCCAGAAGTTTAATTCAAACAATCGGGCGAGCTGCACGCAACGCTAGTGGGTATGTTATAATGTATGCTGACACAATTAGTGATGCTATGGCCAGTGCAATAAGTGAAACAAATAGACGAAGAAAAATTCAATTTGATCATAATGAATTATTAGGAATTACACCTAAAACAATTATTAAAGAAATTCGTGAACTTATTTCTAATCGTCAATTAGAAGATGCTAAACCTGAAAAAATGAGTAAAAAAGAAATTACTAATTTAATGATAAATGTAGAAAATGAAATGAAAAAAGCAGCAGAAAATTTAGATTTTGAAAGAGCAACGGAATTAAGAGATATTTTATTTGAATTAAAGGAGCGAAAATGACAAAATTTAAAAAAATATATGTTGAAATAACCAATATTTGTAATAAAAATTGCTTATTTTGTTCTAAAGATAAATTACCACGAAAAGAAATGACTATAAAAGAATTTGAACATATTTTGAAAGAAATAAAACCTTATACTAAATATATTTATTTACATATTAAAGGAGAACCTCTTTTACATAAGCAATTCAACGAAATATTAGATTTGTGTACAAAGAACAATATGCTGGTAAATATTACCACTAATGGGACATATTTATCTCAATATAAAAAAATAATAGAAACTAATTCTAATATTCGACAAATTAATATCTCATTTCAAAGTTATAATGAAGATAAAGACAATTTAGAAGAAATAATTGATGCTGCTAATTTCATAAATAAAAACGAAAAAATAAGCATAGTATACCGTTTTTGGGCTTTAAATAATGGGATTTTATCAAAAGATAATTTAAAAATAATTGATTATATTATTAAAAAAGATAAATTAAATCAAGTTATTCAAAATCAAATAAATACTGATAAAAACATTAAAATTAAAGATAGAGTTTATATTAATAAGCATAATTTATTTCAATGGCCAAATGAGGCAACGAAAATTAATGAAGAAGGATTTTGCTACGGTCTCAAAACACATTTGGGAATTCTTTCAAATGGAACGGTTGTTCCTTGCTGTTTAGATAGTAGTGGAATAATAAACTTAGGAAATATTTTTAAAGAATCTTTTACAGATATTTTAAAAAAAGAGCGGACTATTAATATCATCAATAGTTTCAAAAAAAACTTATGTGCCGAAGAACTTTGTAAAAAATGTCAATATAGACTAACTTTAAAAAAAATGCTATAATTTTATAGGAGGATAGATAAAGTGAAAGTAATTATCGAAGCAAAAAAAAGTAAAATCATATATAAAATACTTGACTGGTTCGTCTATATAATTGGTTATGCATTAATATTAATAACTGTCTCAATTATCTTTAAAAAAACTATTTATATAGATAATAGTTATTTTGGCTTATGGGGGTTATTAGCTGCAATTATAATAAACATTTTAAATAAAACCATAAAACCACTTCTCATATGGCTCACTCTACCAATAACAGCCATAACATTGGGGTTGTTTTATCCTTTAATAAATGTTTTTATATTAAATATTGTTGATTTTATATTGGACAATCATTTTAAAATAGAAGGATTTTTAATGAGTATTGTTGTTGCTGTTTTAATATCATTCATGAACTTTATTTTAGGAAAATTAGTAATTGAGCCAATAATAGGAGGTGAAAAATGAACAGTACATTAATAGAAATAGGAAAAATTAGTATAAAATGGTATTCAGTATTAATTTTACTTGGAGTTTTAATAGGTGGATTTTTAGCTATTAAAGAGGCGAAAAGATTTAAAATATCTAAAGAATATATGATCAATCTTTTCTTTTTTATGATTCCTTTAGCAATTATTGGTGCTAGACTATATTATGTTGCTTTTAATTATGATTATTATTCTGCTAATCCAAGTGAAATATATAAAATATGGGAAGGCGGGCTTGCTATTCATGGAGGAATAATCATTGGACTAATTTGGATAATTATTTATAGTAAAAAATATAAAATTAGAACATTAAGATTAACTGATATTATATGTGTCGGATTAATTATTGGGCAGGCAATAGGTCGATGGGGAAATTTTATGAATAGTGAAGCTTATGGCTCTGCTACTAGCTTAGAATTTTTGAAGAGTATTCATTTACCACAATTTATAATTGATGGAATGTATATAAATGGCACTTACTATCAGCCGACTTTCTTTTATGAGTCAATATTATGTTTAATTGGTTTTTTAATTCTAATTATTTTTAGAAGAAGAAAATATACAAAGATAGGTCAAACAACAAGCTTATATTTAATTTGGTATGGACTTATTAGATTTTTCATAGAAGGACTTAGAACAGATAGCTTAATGTTTTCTAATTTTAAAGTGGCACAAATAGTATCAATCATAATGATTGTGATTGGAATAGTTATGTATGTTATCTTAAATAAAGGTTCAAAATTAGAAAATCGATATAATGATAAGGAGCTTATAGAAGATGTTAAATTTTGAAAGTATTATAATAGGTGCTGGAGTTGCCGGAATGACTTCAGCTATATATTTAAAAAGAGCAAATGTTAATATTTTATTATTAGAAAAAAGTGCCCCAGGTGGACAAATAAATATGACAGCAAAGATTGAAAATTATCCGGGATTTACATCAATTGATGGGCCATCTCTTGCAATGAATATTTTTGAACAAGTTAGCAATTTAAAAGTACCTTATAAATATGGTAATGTATTTTCTATTGAAAAAAAAGATGATTTATTTTTAATAAAAACAGATATTGAGCAGTACACTACTAAAACTATTATTATAGCAACCGGAAGACATCCTAAAGAATTAGGCTTAGAAAATGAGAAAAATTTAACAGGTCGAGGAATTAGTTGGTGTGCGATTTGTGATGGAATATTTTTCAAAGATAAAATAGTTGCTGTTGTCGGTGGAGGTAACAGTGCTTTAGAAGAATCTTTATATTTATCTGATATTTGTACAAAAGTTTACATTATTTTAAGAAACAATGTATTCAGAGGAGATAAATTGTTACAAGATAAAATAAAACAAAAAGGTAATATTATAGTAAAATATAGTACAACAATAAAAAAACTGGTTGAGGATGAAAATAAACTGTCAAGTTTAGTCTTAAACAATGAAGAAGTATTAAAAGTAGATGGCTTATTTATCTATATCGGTAATATTCCTGATACTAGTTTTCTAAATAAAATTACGATTAATTTATTAGATAATTATATAATTGTAAATGAGAATATGCAAACTAATATTGATGGGATTTTTGCTTGTGGTGATGTCATCAACAAAGATGTTTATCAAATATCAACTGCAGTAGGAGAAGGAGCAAAAGCGGCCATTAGTGTTTCTAAATATTTAAAAAAATAAGTAATGATGTTAATCTTATCGAAAAATAACATTAAATGAATTTTTTCCAAACAAAAATTATTAAGTATAAATCAAACTTTTTTGTTATAATTAATACAAGCGTTATCAAGCGTTATAATATATATCACTATATATATTTGTTGTTAGATTAATACTTTAAAAATTTTTATTAATTTATATAGTATAATTATAAAGAGGTGGAGTTATGAACAAAAAAGTAGTTGTTCTTGGTGGTGGTACAGGAATGTCTTGTTTAATTCGTGGTTTAAAGCAGTTTCCGCTTGATATAACAACAGTTGTATCGGTTTGTGATGATGGTAAAAGTACAGGTAGACTAAGAGCTGAGTTTAATATCCCTGCAGTTGGAGATATTAGAAGAATTTTAATTGCATTGTCAGAAACAGAACCATTAGTAGAACAATTATTAAATTATCGCTTTAATACAACTAGTGACTTAAATGGTCATACAGTAGGAAATTTATTACTAACGGCTAGTAGTAATATCACAGGGAATATGTCTGATGGAATTGAAGCTTTAGGAAAGGTTTTGAATTTAAAGGGTAGAGTACTACCACTTACTGAAGATAATGTTACTTTAATTGGAAAAATGACGGATGGGTCTATTGTTATAGGTGAACATAATATTTCATTAAATAAAGAACAAGTTGCTGATGTCTTTTATAAAGAAAAACCTATTATAAATAGTAAAGTAATTAGTGCGATTAAGGAATCAGATTTAATAATTCTTAGTATGGGTAGTTTATACACAAGCATTATTCCCAACTTGATTTGTAAAGAAATTATTAAAGAAATTGATGAAAGTAATTCGAAAATAGTTTATACTTGTAATTTGGTAACGCAACCAGGCGAAACAGATGGTTTTAAAGTAAGTGATCATATAAAAGTTTTAAATAAGTATTTAGGTAACAGAAAAGTTGACGTCGTTATTGTTAATAATGGGACAATTGATTCTGTTTTAGCAAGTAATTATTCAACACTTGAACAAAAAGATCCTGTTTTATTAGATGTTAAAGAAACTAAGAAAGAAAATGTTAAGATAATATCTGATAATTTAGTTGTAATTGAAAATAATCTTCTTCGTCATGATGTATTAAAATTAGGATATCATATATTTTCATTACTTTTGTGAGGTGAATAAAATGTCATTTACGCGAGATGTTAAAAATGAGATAAGTAAGCATAATATTGAAAATATTTCTAAGATAGCTGAGTTGTCTGCTATTATATCTAATAGTTATATTAATGATAATAAAATTAGAATTAGTACTGAAAATGCTAGTGTATCGCGCTATGTTTTTAATTTGATTAAAGACGTGTTTAATATGATTTCTAAAATAACAGTTAGAAATGGTTATAATTATCATAAAAATTATATTTATATTTTAGAAATAAGTAGGAATATATTTGAAATTGTCGATAAAGTTGGAATAAGTTCTAATTTACTTCCTTATTCTTTTATTATTGATGATGAAGATTCTAAACGTTCATATATTAGAGGCGTTTTTATGATGACAGGGAGTGTGAATGATCCTAAAAAGTCAAGATATCATTTAGAGTTTTTATTTGAAACTAAAGAATATGCGTCATTTTTTTCCAATTTAATAAATGAGTATGATTTAGGTAGTAAAATATTTAGACGTGAAACTAAATATATGGTTTATGTTAAGGAAGCAGAAAAAATAGGCGATTTTTTAAGAATTATAAATGCGACTGAGGCATTGTTGTATTATGAAGATATTAGGATATATCGTGATCATAAGAATATGACTAATCGTTTAAATAATTGTGAGCAAGCTAATGTTGATAAAATAATCGAAACTGGTTTTAATCAAGTGAAGTATATTGAGTTGATTATGCGTGCTGATGGATTTGATTTTTTAGATGAAAAGATTAAGGAGGTCGCTTTATATCGTCTTAAGTATCAAGATGTTTCTTTGCAGGAACTAAGTGAGATTATTAGTCTTGAAACTGGGAAACTTTTAACTAAATCTGGTCTTAATCATCGTTTTAAGAAAATTAAAGAAATAGCACAGAGGATAGAAAAAAGTAATTTATAAGATATGCTTGTTACTAATTTAATTTATATATTATATTTAAGAAGAATAGGAAAGTTAGATTTTTAGTAAAAACTATTTACTTTATAGTAAGTTATGTGTTAGTATTGTAGTAGATGATAGGAGTAATAGA
>JAVWDK010000047.1:0-7250 GCA_036642175.1 Bacilli bacterium | reverse complement strand
TAATACCATACATTTAAGTATATGTCAAATCACAAAAAAAATTAAGAAAATCATACTTCTTAATTTTTAATTGCTATCTATTATAGAATTCAACAATTAGTGAATCATTAATTTCAGCATTTAATTCAGTTCTTTCTGGATATCTAACATAAGTTCCAGCCATTTTGTTTTCATCGTAAGTAACAAATTCTACTCTCTTAACAATCTTTTCTAGATTAGTTTTAATCATAGGATGTTCTTTTGAATTTTCTTTGACTGCAATTATGTCACCAGGTATGCATTTATATGATGCGATATCAACTTTTTTACCATTAACAGTTATATGTCCGTGATTAACTAGTTGTCTAGCACCATTTCTTGTTGATGAAAATCCTAAACGGAAAACTAAATTATCTAAACGACTTTCTAATAATCTGAAAAAATTTTCACCATGAACGCCTTTCATTGCTCCAGCATCCTTAAAGGTTTTTTCAAACTGTCTTTCATTAAGACCATACATAAATCTTACTTTCTGTTTTTCTTGAAGCTGAATGCCATAGTTAGAAAGCTTCTTACCACGTCCATTTCCATGTTGTCCTGGTGCAAAAGGTTTCTTTGCTAATTCTTTGCCTGTTTCTAAAGTAGAAAAACCTAATCTTCTAGATTTTCTATAAATAGGACCAGTATATCTTGCCATATTTTTTCCTCCTTCGATATTGTCAAAACAAAGGGGCTAAAATGTCAATAAATAGGGTGTTTATTTTAATATCTTCGCTTTGCAGCTAAAGTTACACAATAACCCATAAAGGTAATAAACACATTACATATTTCATTTTAGCGCTGCCAATGCATTTGCACTTATTACTATACTATGATTTATAACTTAAGTCAATACTGAGTTTTTGTGTTGTAGGATAAAATTATAGTTTACAACTCAGATTTTTTATGTATGTCACAAAAAAATGTTTAAAAAAATAGAAAAAAGTCGAAAAATGTGATATTATTATAATAGAGGTGATAGGATGAATGGTGCAATAATACTAGGAACAATATTTTTTGTCGTTCCGACTGTTCTAATTATTATAACTTTAAATATTATTCAAACTAGGAAAAATAATAAAATTAAAAAAATAATTGATAATTTAGAATATGAAAAAAATGTAATTGATAGTGCTCCTATAACTCCTGAACTAGCTAAAATAGAAGCATTTTTAAAAAACGAAAAATTAGAAATAATGTATAATGGGTGGAAAGAAAAATTAAACGAAATAAAATCCAAACAAATTCCCAAAATAACTGACATGATATTAGAAACAGAATATTCTTTATCACAACAAGATTATAAAGGCACAAATTTTAAATTAGCTAAGCTTGAGATGGAAGTATATCGAGTAAGAACAGAATCAGAATTTTTATTAAATGAAATTAAAGAAATAACAACAAGTGATGAAAAAAATAGAGCAATTATAACTACACTTAAATCAAAATATCGTGATTTATATCAAAACTATACAGAAAGAATTAATGAATTTGGTGATATTTCTAAGTCAGTTGGTTTACAATTTGAAAGCATTGCTCATCGTTTTGAAGATTTTGAATGCGCTATGGAAAAAAACGAGTATACTGAAGTAACTCAAATTATTAAAGCTATTGATGATATGCTAAAACATATGGAGTTTGTCGTTGATGAAATTCCAAGCATTGTTTTAATGACTACTGACGTTCTTCCTAAAAAAATAAAAGAAATTGAATTTGAATATAAAAGAATGTTAAAAGAGGGTTATCAAGTTGATTATTTAAATGTAGAATATAATATTAGTGAAGCAAATAAAAAAATAGAAGATGTTTTAGCTCGTAGTAAAGTCTTAAATTTAGAAGATAGTACTTTTGAATTAAAAGTTTTAACAGAATATTTAGAATCTCTATTTACTGATTTTGAAAAAGAGCGCAATAGCCGTGATACATATGAAGATACAAGAAACACTTTTAGTAATAAATTAAATAAAGTAAATGATTTAGTAAATGACATATTTTTTCAAATAAATGATATAAAAAAAATATATAATTTGTCAGATAATGACATTGAATTGCTAGATATAATTAGAAAAGAATTAAGTGACTTAAATAATGATTACAAATCATTACTTGTTCATACTAGTAATAATGCTTTTGCTTATTCACAACTTATTTCTGAAATAGATAATTTAGCATCTAAATTAAGTGAAATTGAAAATAGATTAGATGTTTCTTTAGACGCAATTGGAAATATGAAAGAGGATGAAGCTAGAGCACGTCAGCAATTAGAAGAAATTAAAAATATATTACGTGATTCAAGAAGTCAAATTAACGATTATAATTTACCAACTATTCCGAAGGTATACTATACAGAATTAAGTGAAGCAGCTAATGCTATTAAAGAGATTATGCACGAATTAGAACAAAAACCAATAACAATCTCTATTTTGAATACAAGAGTAGATACTGCTCGAGATTTAGTCTTTAAATTATTATCTAGAACAAAAGAACTTATTAAGCATGCTAAATATGCTGAAATAGTACTTGTTTATGGAAACAGATATCGTTCTAATTATGAAGAATTAGATAAAACAATGACTTATTCTGAAGGATTATTTTATAAAGGTGAATATCAAAAATCTTTTGAATTAACAATCAATTATTTGAGTAAAATAGAACCTAACATTTTAGAAAAATTAAATGTATGTGAATAAATAAATACATAAGGATATAATAGTTATTGTATTCTTTTTTCATAAAAAAACTTTTTTTCCTATTTATTATAACTATTATATATAAAATAAGTTAGTAAAAAGCATAAAAAGTGTTATAATTTATAAGAAAGAAGTGAAATCATGCATAAAATAATATTAATAAAATATGGCGAATTAACAACTAAAAAAGCTAATCGTAATCAATTTATTAAATTGTTAATAAATAATATATTAAAACAACTTAAAAATATTGAAGTTGAAATAAAATATGACCATTCAAGAATGTACATTACTGTAAAAGAAGAATTATTAAGTGAAATTGTTCAAAAATTAAAAAAAGTTTTTGGACTTCATCGTATAGTAATATGTCATCCTGTTGATACTAATATAGAAAGTATTAAAGAAAAAATTCTTGAAATTTTAAAAGACGAACAATTTAAAACTTTTAAAATTAATACTAAAAGAAGTAATAAGCAATACTTATTACATAGTAGAGATGTCAACAACTTATTAGGTTCTTATATTTTAGACAATCTTAACTGTCAAGTTGATGTTCATAATCCTGATATAACTGTCAATATAGAAATCAGAATTGAAGGTGCTTTTATTTATACTAATGAAACAAAAGGAATTGGTGGATATCCTGTTGGAATTCAAGGTAAAGGTTTATTAATGCTAAGTGGAGGAATTGATAGTCCTGTTGCTGGTTATTTATCATTAAAAAGAGGAGTAGATTTAGAATGTTTATATTTTGAATCACCACCTCATACTAGCATTGAAGCTAAAAATAAAGTATTAGAACTTGCTAATATAATTAATGCTTATTCAGGAAATATTAAAGTCCATGTTATTCCTTTTACTAAGATTCAAGAAGCAATTTATAAAAATATAGATGATACTTATATGATAACTATTATGCGAAGAATGATGTATCGAATTGCTGAAAGAATTGCTAAAAAAAGAAATTGTAAAGTTATTATTAATGGAGAAAGCATAGGGCAAGTAGCTAGTCAGACTTTAACTAGTATGAGTGCTATTAATAATGTAACTAATATGCCAGTTATTAGGCCAGTTGCTTGTTTTGATAAGTTAGAAATTATTGAAATTGCTAAAAAAATAGAGACTTATGAAACGAGTATTCTTCCCTATGAAGATTGTTGTACAATATTTGTACCAAAGCATCCTGTGATTAATCCTGAATTGTATAAATGTATTGAATATGAAAAATTAATTGACTATGAAGCTTTAATTAATGAGTGTATTAAAAATATAGAAACAATTAAAGATTTAGATTTTAAAAAATATAGTGATTTATTATAGGTAAAAATTACCATTAAAAAGATGAATTAAAAGAAACTTCTTGTACATTCTAATAGTGTACAGGAGGTGAGTACAATGAATAACAAAGCAAATAGTAAATTTGTAGTTCCAGGAGCTAAACAAGCTATTGAACAAATGAAATACGAAATAGCTAATGAATTAGGTGTTAAGATGGGACCAGATGCAACAGCTCGTGCTAATGGATCAGTTGGTGGAGAAATCACTAAAAGATTAGTTAAAATGGGTGAATCTCAATTAGGTGGTTCTGCTAATTATCAAGCTAAATAATAATGATTTAAGGGTAGCCATTGTGCTATCTTTTTTCATGTTATTACTAACTTAAATAATCTTTATTAGTTATAACTAGTAGGAAAGAAAGTATTTCTTTATAGCCTTTTTTATTAATGTCTCCAAAATAGGATTCACATTATTAAATAATTTTTTAATATACAATTTTACTTTTCTATAATTGCTTTTAAATTTTCTATATCTGATACATTAAAAGCATATTCTTTATCATTTTCAAATCCAAAATGTCCGCTTTCCCACACCCAAATAGTTGATATCAATTGCTCTTCTTTATCATACATAAAAAAATACCAATTACTTGCTTCAGATGTTACAACATTATTTTCTTCTTTTCCTCGTGAAATAATATCCAATATTTTTTTTACTTCATTCACATCAGTAATCGTTTTTTCAACCTTTTTAGTTCTAGAATTTTCAACAATTATTTTATTTGTTTTAGAAATGCTTTGTACTTTTTTTTCACTTATTAGTTTTAAATTGCTACCTCCTTCTTTACTTTCAAAACTACAACCACTTAATACACACACACAACAAAAGAGTAATAAAACAACAATTTTTCTTTTCATAAGTTATCTCCTTTCTCTAATAGTATATCATATAAATTTAATTTATGAAAAACACTGTTAAATAAAGTAAAAAAAGAACCAAAATGTCTTTTTGGTTCTTAATTGTTGCTTAATATCTTGATAATCCAAAGGCAGAATTAATATAATCAGCTCTAGTGAAAATCATTTGATCAGCACTACTTTTGAATATACCAATTCCAGCAGTTAAATGTGCCTCTATTTCTCTAGATGGTTCAGGGAAAGTCAATTTTAATGTATAGTAAGCAATTCCTTTGCTATCACCTGAAATCTGATAAACATCAGTTGACACCATTTGTGTAAATTTTGTACTAGAATAAGTTGAACACTCTTGCATTGATCCTTACAAACTAATATTAGTAATTTAAATATCAATGATAAAAATATAAAAGATATTATATTTCTTGGTAGAAAAAGATGGAAAATTGAAAATGAAGGATTTTACACACAAAAGCATAGAACATTTTTCACTGTAGTTTAATAAAATAAATTGTTAATAAAACTAATTTGTGATATAATTTTTTTAGGAGAAATTATGGATAAAACAGAAAGTTTACTAATTAATTTGCCATCAGTAATAGCTGCTTTTGGCTATGGTTCGGGGATAAAAAAGCAATTAAATTACTCAAGTGAGTCTTTAAAAACAACAATGGATGATTATATATTAATTGTCGAAAATTCTAGAGAATGGCATAAAAAGAATATATTAATGAATAAAGAACATTATACTTTAAGCAGAAGACTTGTAATCCCTAATATGCCACGATTTATGGAAGTGATGGGAACGGGTGTTACTTTTATTCCTGGGTTGCCATATAAAGATGTTCCAAATAAGTTTTATAAAATAGGAGTAGTTGCTTTTTCTGATTTTAAAGAAGAACTTATTACATGGAATAGTCTTGCCTTAGCAGGTCGTCTTAGTAAGCCTATTCTTAAAATAAAATCTAGTAAAGAAGTAGATAATTTAATTGAGCAAAATAGAAATAGTGTTTTAATTGTATCTTTATTATTATTAGAAGAAAATAGTGTTGATTCATTATTAAAAAAAATATGTAGTTTATCTTTTTATGGTGATGTAAGAAGTAATGGTTTTGAAAATCCAAATAAAATCAGCAATATTGTTTATGGTAATTATGAGGAATTATATGATTTATATATTAGAAAAAACAAATATTTCCAAGTAATGCTTGATAAAAAAATAATTATAAATTATGAAGAACTATTATTGGATTTTTATAATCTTCCTAATAAACTGCTTGAATATGTTTGCAGCAATACTAGTGATATTTCTGAATTACAAGAGCTTAAAAGTTGTATTAATCAGTTTATATATAATCTAAATTTTTCTTGTTCACTAAAATTAAGCATTAAGTCATTTGTAACAACTGGTTTATTTGCTTCTCTTTCTTATTTAGTTCAAAAAAGAAAAAAAGCAAAGGTCCATATTTTGACAAATCAAAAGTAAAATGCTATAATTAATTGCTGTTTGAAAGGAATTGTGGTGATATATGAAAATAACGAGTACTGAATTAGTAATGAGTGCGGTAAGAAGAAGTCAATATCCAACTGATGAAAAACCAGAATTCTTATTAGTAGGTAGGTCTAATGTTGGAAAAAGTAGTTTTATAAATGCTTTAATTAATCGTAAAAATTATGCTAGAACATCAGCAAATCCTGGTAAAACACAAACAATCAATTTTTATTTTGTTAATGAAACATTTTATTTAGTAGATGCTCCTGGTTATGGATTTGCTAATTTAAGTAAAAACAAAAAAAAGAAATTTGGTTTAATGATGGAAGATTATTTAATGAATAGAAAAAATTTGAAACAAGTATTTTTATTACTTGATTTTAGACATAAGCCAAGTAGTGATGATATTTCAATGTATAATTTTTTAAAATATTATAAATTACCTGTAACAATTATTGCAACTAAGGCTGATAAAGTTGCAACTTCTCTTTATCAAAAACAAAGAAGTATTATTCTTAATGATTTAGATTTAGTTGTTGGTGATGACTTTGTTGTATTCTCTAATATTACTAAAATGGGGAGACCTGAAGTATATGGAAAAATAGAAAGAATTATTTAACACTTATTATCTAATTTCATAAGATAAGTTAGGTGATAAACATGAAGATTGTTAATAAAGATGAGTTTAGCTTTATAGTATTTTTAAATAAATTCTATATTGATAAGATAAATTTTAATAATAAGATAGTTTTAGAAGATTATTTTAAAAATCTTTTTTTAAGGCTGAAAGAAAATTATAAAATAGATATGATTGGATATTATAATATTTTTATTTACATTGATGATAATTACGGTATA
>JAVWDK010000046.1:3863-7255 GCA_036642175.1 Bacilli bacterium | reverse complement strand
CATATTTATATATGGAGTATTGGAATATTAATCAAGATGGTCTAACATAGACAAGCATAATCGGGATAATCTTTAATATCAACTCTTTCTAAACCGATTATTTTACCTTTTGTTTTATTATATAATTCTAAGTATTCAAAAACATCTTGAACTTGTTTTAATAATGAGCCAGTAAATTCTTGTTTATCTTTAAATTCTAAGTTATTATTTCCATTATATAAGGCACATTTTATTGAATAAGGGCATTCATCAGATAATAATAAGCCTAAATTAGTAAATATATTATTTAAATTTATAATGTTTAATGTTTTATATTTATTTTTATCTATTTAAATTTTTTAATGTTTCAAAATGTATATCTTGATTTTTAGAAATCATTGTTTCAAATGAATCACCTTGATTTTCAATTAGCAATTTTTTAATTACTTCTTCATTTGCTGGGGCACTAGTATTTCCATATCTTAAATAAACTCCAGATGTTTTTATTCCTTTTTCAACAAGATAATAAGGCTTATTAGGAGATTCCATTATATTTATAAGAATTACATCTTTATTTTCCATTTTTTTAATACTTATCTGTGTATATATTGTTAAATCCGATTTTATTCCTTCGCGAATCATACCGCTTAATGATTCCATATCTTTTTTGGCATTTTTAAGCCCAATAACTTTACCGTCATCGCTTATACCAACATATATTTTTCCACCATTAGTATTGGCAAATGCAACTATTTCTTTTTTTATATCTTTTGTTAGTTCTATTTTTAATTCTGTAAATTCATCTTCAATAAACATAAAATTATCACCTCAATAATATTATACATGTGTTTTAAAAAAATATCAATTGATTCGGTCGCTTTTCGGTCGCTTTTCGGTCGCTTTTCGGTCGCTCTTAAATGATAATGTATAAACTGATACATTATATTAGAACATTAAAGATTCTTATGAGAATATGGAATTATATTCTATTCCTTAAAAAGTGTCCATTTCCACTTTTTAAGGAATAGAAAAAACATTAGTAAGATTTGAAATTCTATTTTCTGAAATATTTAAATATAATTTTTAATATATATCTTTCTAAATCAATTATTTTAATTTTGGTTTCATTATAAAATAATTGAAATAAAAACAGTTGGTTCGACCATTAGTCGACTACTCAAGTTTTAGGTATTAAAAAATCGAACTAAAAAGTTCGATTAAATATTAATTTGGTGCGGTTAAATTACAAGTTAAGAACAAGGTTCTTTTTTTAAAAAAATTTATTTATTGAATTTTAAACTAAAGATGGGAAGAAAGTTAATAGATAATAAATCAATTAAATATGAAAGTGACAATTAGATTTTATTTAAATTTAACCTTTAATTTTTTTTCTCTTTTTCAAGTTTTTTTAAACTCTTTTTTGGTGTTGGTAAATTTTCGGGCATTGTACCACCAGCTTGTTTCATAGCATTTCTAACTATTTTACCAATTTTGTTATGAGCAATTTTAGTGTTTTTTTCGTCTTTTATATTTTTATTAACAATTTTTTGTTCTGCTTGGCTATTCTAAAAAGATTAGCAATTAGTTCAGAACTTCCCATATTGTCTAAAATATCTTCTCTATATCTCAAGTTTTTTCGTTTAGCAATATCATCTGCACTTTCACCATTATATAGTCCTCTATAACTTGCATTATGAAATTGGTCAAAGTTTTTAACACCTGCGTTTTTAGCAGTTTCATTTAACATTTTATTTTTCTTTTTTGTAAGTTTTCTTTGATAAAAACGTTTTTCATTTTCGGACAATTCAGCATATTCACTTTCGCTTATTTCTTGTTTTCTAGTTTGAGTAGCAAGATATGTTTGTCCTAGTGCGATTACTTCTTTTCTAGGGTCGCCACTTTGAACTATTAAATAATAAGCATATCTAGATAAATGATAATCATTGAGCACCTTTGTTTAAACTTATCATTTTGCTGGCTTTAGCAAAATGATCCGATATGTTGTTTTTACTGTTCTCACAAGATTTTTTAGTTTTGTTAATAACCAATTCAAAATTAAGCCATTGAGAATAATTCTAAAGCTACTTGTAATTCTTTACTAGTCCAATACTCATTACCACACCCGTTTAAAAATTTTTATGTGGAATTTATTTTTTTAATATAATTTTAAGCTAGTATGAAAACATTTCCTATTCCTTAAAAAGTGTCCATTTCCACTTTTTAAGGAATAGGATTGCATAAAAATAATTTTTAGTATGTATTATTATTATTGTATAAAGGAGAGATTTGATATGGAAATCGAAAGAAAATACTATTTAAATAAATTATTATCTAAAAAAGTAAATCAACTTATAAAAATAATTACTGATATTAAAGGGAGTGGAAAAACATATTTACTTGACCCGATTTTTAAAAACTATTTATAAAAAAATAGAGTAGACAATGATACTTACTGTATTATTTTAGATGAAATACAAAAAGTGGATAATTTTGAAAGTCTTTTAAATAGATAAGCTTAATTGAAAATTTTAATTAAACAGACTTACTTGTAGTAATTTTTTGTTACAGTTCAGTCAGATAAACACTAGGTTTATGACTTTTTTTGACAAAAAAACATAAAAATTTGAAAAAAAGTGTATTTTAATTAGCTTTTGAGTTATTTTTTAAAAATATTATTTACGTTAAAATGAAAGTTTATACCAGTATTCATGTAGGTTTATGATATGTTTTTTATTCCTTGACTGAACTGTAACAATTTTTTTATAATAATAATTTATGTATAATGAAATAATTGTGATAGTATGATATAATTTAATTGTATTAAGAGATTGAATGTATTTACTAAAAATATCTTACAAAGTCCAGGAAAGGTAGGGTTTTATGAAAAAAAATATTTTCTTAATATTGACAGGAAGTGTACTATTAATTTTAATTTGTTGGTTATTCAATTTTTCGAGTTTTCAAAATAATATGAAAACATCAAACACTTATCAACTTGCATCCAATAATCTTTTTTCTAAAAATCAAGTTACATTATCTATTCCAACAAATTTAACTTGGAAAAAAGGAAGTGCTGCAACTGTAAAATGGGATGCTATTGAAAATGCTAATTATTACTTGGTAAATGTATTTGTTTATAAAGAAAATGTTTTAATTGGTCAAACGGAAACTGGGACAAGCAGTAACGAACTAGACATACAACAAGAAATAAACTATATATTGAATGAAACAAATTTTAATTCAAATACTTTTTTGGTGTCATATAACGTTACTGCAATGTACATTTATAATGGTGAAACTATTATAAGCAATGAGTCTTGCGAATCTGTTAAAAAAACATTTGATATTGGAACTGGAATAATAAAAATGGAAACACCTACTAATGTAAGTATCGATGATAATTATAATGCGAC
>JAVWDK010000046.1:0-3763 GCA_036642175.1 Bacilli bacterium | reverse complement strand
AGGTCAAACAGTTGAACTTAAATTTAATGTACGGGCAATTCCAGGATCATTTTCTAATAGTAATTATATTGAAAGTGATGTGTCTGAAAATTCAAGAGTATTTAATTATACTAATTCATCTTTAATAAAAATGGAAACACCTACTAATGTAAGTATCGATGATAATTATAATGCGACATGGACGGCTTCTACAGGAGCAGAATATTATTGGATAACATTTGAAATAAATGGAAAAAGTGAAACTTTATATGGGCAAATGATAACTACAAATTATTCAAGCGAATATTCATATGGAACAGTGACTGGTAACGTATTTGGTGCGAATATAGAAAAAGCAGTAGCAGATTTCTATAGTGACATGGTAAGAACAAAACAAATTCAATCAGGTCAAACAGTTGAACTTAAATTTAATGTACGGGCAATTCCAGGATCATTTTCTGATAAAAATTATATTGAAAGTGAATATTCAATTTTTTCTAGTAAGTTTTATTATAATTCTGATGGATCAACAAAAATTGACTTAATTACTTTATCTCCTAATCAACCTGTAGTGGCCATTGGCAAATTTTTATATATAGGAAAAACTATTATTCCAGAAAAAGCATATTATTCAAGGATTGAATGGTCTTCAAACAATAATGCTGTAGTATCAATCGATTCTATGGGTAAAATTACTGGTATCAAAAAGGGAAAAGCAAATATAAATGCCAAAATTAATAATGCTACACAATCAGCTTTAGTTAGTGTATATGAAATAAATTCAAATTTTAAAAATGAAAGTTCTTCTGAAAAAGTCTTGGACGCAGCTACAGGGATAATTAATTCTATTATAATTGATGAAAATACAAAAAATACTGATATAAGAAATGTAAAAGAGGCTATTAATGAAATAGAAAATGGTGCTCAAAATGGTAATGAGTTTAAGGTTGAATTAAATAACACTAAAAAAAATAAAGAAAGTTTTGATTCTGTTGAATCACAAATTAAGGGTTTACATAGTGATATGAATATAGCTGGTGGGTATGATATTAGGGTTGGCATATCGCATGAAGATAAAGAAGGCATAAAACATCATATTGGAAATATAACAGAATTTAAAGATAAAATTACTTTTGATATTGATTTACTTAGTAATATGCCAGTTTTAGCAAATACAAAAACAAGAGAATATCAATTAGTAAGGTATCATGAAGGACAACTTGTAGATGTTGAAACAACTAATAATAGCAATGGAACTATTAGTGCTACTTCTAATAAATTTTCTGATTTTGTACTTTTATATAAAGATATTAATATTCCAGTTTCTGGTATATTAGTAAATGAAACAGATTTATTATTAGATATTGGTTCAACTGAAATAGTTAATGTAACTATTAATCCAAGTAATGCAGAAAATAAGAGATATAGCAGTATATCAAATGATGCTACTATTGCTACTATTAATGGAAATTCTATAACAGCAGTAGGGATTGGAACTACAAAGATAACATTTACAACAGAAGATGGGCGTTATAGTAAAGAAATCAGAATTACTGTAAAAAGCCCATTAAAAAGTATTAGTTTAAATAAGACTAGTGGAATAGTTAATGTTGGTGAGAAAGAATCATTAACTGTAATATATAATCCTATCAATACTACAGATAACAAGACAATTAGTTGGACAACAAGCAATAATGCAATTGTAACAGTTAATAACGGAATTGTAACTGCAGTTGGAGTTGGAAATGCAATAATTACTGCAAGAGTTGGAAGCAAGTCTGCAACTTGCAATATAATTGTAAAAAGTCCACTAAAAAGTATTAGTTTAAATAAGACTAGTGGAATAATTAATGTTGGCGCGAAAGAAACCTTAACTGTAATATATAATCCATCAAATACTACTGATAGTAAAGAAGTAACCTGGCAATCAGATAATAGTGCAATTGCAACAGTGAGTAATGGTATAGTTGTGGGATTAAAAGAAGGATCTACAACAATAACCGCAAAAGTTGGAAATTTAACAGCAACTTATCAAGTGAATGTTTATGATATGAGGTTAAATGATATTGTAAAAAATTTAAATTATAAGCTAACAGATAAATTTATTCATGGATTTGTTTTGAATGAAACTTTTAATAATATAAAGTTAAAGTTTGGCACGGATGTTATTATAAATTCAAGGACTTCAATAATAGGAACTGGAACTCAAATATCATATAGAGGTGAAACTATAATAGCAGTAATTTATGGAGATATTTCAGGTGATGGTTTAATTAATTCGGCTGATTTATTAAAAATGAGACAACACTTATTAGGTACTAATTTATTGATAGGTGAATATAGACAGGCTGCTTCATTAGTTAATGGGAATTTAATTAATTCGGCTGATTTGTTAAGATTAAGACAGTATTTATTGGGAATAAATACTATAAATCAATAAGGAGAAAAAATGAAAAAGAAATATTTATTATTATTTTATTTAATTATGTTTGTTCCATTTAAAGTTTTTGCTGCTGGTACTGCTTCAATAAGTGGTCAAGGAAGTGTTGAAAATGGTTCAGATGCAACAATAAATGTAACCATTAAAAATACTGCTGCATGGAATTTGAAATTAATTGGTTTAGGATCGACTTCAGGATGTTCAAATACCTTCGCTGATGTAACTTCAAATGGGCAAAATACAACTAAAACTTTTAGTATTACTTGTAGAGCAACTAGTTTAGGAATTATCAATTTTTCTGTTTCTGGAGATATTACTAGTTCAGACGGAACTAATAGTAATGTATCGTTGAGTAAATCAGTATCAGTAGTTACACCAAGACAAAAAGAAAGTGAAGCAAAGCTTGGTTCGTTAAGTGTTAATGGGTATGAAATTAATTTTAATATGGATAAAACAGAATATTCTATTTCAGTTCCGCCAACAGAGACTTCAATAACAATTAATGCAAAAGCAAAGGGAACTTATGCATCTGTAAGTGGTACAGGTAAAAAAGATATCAACGAAGAAGGTGGAAAATTTGTTATTACATGTATTGCGGAAAATGGTTTTAAAAAAGAATATGTAATAAATGTTTCAATGATTGACGATAATCCAATAAAAATAACTATAGATGGTAACGAGTATACTATAGTAAAAACAAACAGATCATTAGTTAAACCAATAAATTATGAAGAATCTACAATAAAGATTAATGAATTTGATATTCCTTCATATACTAATGATAAGACAAAACTTATTATCGTTGGAATTAAGGATAACACCGGAAATATATATTATGCAATATATGATAATGGTAATTATAAAATATATAATGAAAACACATCTGACGAATTATTGTTATACATAAGTAAAAAAGAATTAAATGACTATGATAAAGTTAAAATAACTATAAATGAAAAAGAATATTTTGCAAATAAAATAGATGATAGATTTTTTATAGTTTATGCTATGAATATAAACACAGGTGAAAGCAATTATTATAAATATGATAAAATAGATAATACATTTCAGTATTATGAATTAAATAATTCCAATCACTCTTTAAATATATTTGTTATTTCAACAGTTGTTTTAGGATTATTAATTTTAGGCTTAGGATGTTATACTATATATTCAAAAAATAATAAAAATAATAAAAATAATAAAAGTAAAAAATAACGAAAGTGTGTAAATAATTGTTACTTGTCATTTTTTATAAAGTTTGAAGCATACTATTTAATAGTAGTATATTACATGGTTTGACGAAGCTAATAAAGCATGCTACAATTTAATCAGTTCGGTTGC
>JAVWDK010000045.1:2121-7384 GCA_036642175.1 Bacilli bacterium | reverse complement strand
AGGTTTCATTAAAATTGTTCTTGCTATGGCAATCCTTTGCTTTTGGCCACCTGATAATTGATCAGGATAACAATTTATTTTGTCTAATAAATTAATCTTTTGTAAGATCATTTTTGCTTTTTTAAATGCTTCATTTTTTTCGATTTTTTTAATTTTTTCTAATCCTATTGTTAAATTTTGTAATATATTCATATTTTCAAATAAATTGTAATCTTGGAAAACAATTCCTATCATACCACTAAATTTATTTTTGTTAACATCATTTAATTCTATATTATCTATATATATATTTCCACATGAAGGTTTATCAATTCCTGATAATAATCTTAATAAACTACTTTTACCAACACCAGAAGGTCCCATTATTGATATGATTTCATTATTATCAAATTTAAAACTACAATTATTTATAATACAGTTGTTATTGTAATTTTTGGTTCAGTTCTTTACTACTGTCCTTATTTCCTCCTATGTAACTTCTATAATTAAATTTACAATATAAAATATCTAAAAGTTTTTTTGCTAATAAACATATTAAATAATATAATATTGCTACCATTATTAATGGAAAAAAAGCTTCGTATGTTCTATTTCTTATTATATCCCCTGCTTTTGTTACATCCATTATTGAAATAAAACCACATATTGAGGTTAATTTAATTAATGATACTACTTCGTTTTTAAATACTGGAATAGCATATATCATTGATTGCGGTAATATTATATAAAAGAAAGTTTGAACTTTTGTAAATCCCATAGAGTAGGCAGTTAAAATTTGATTTTTATTTATAGAATATAATGCAGCTCTATATATTTCTGATACATAAATTGAAAAATAAAATGAAAAACAGATAATTGCTACAAACAATGGATTAATATTTATCTTTCCAAAAATAACATAATAAAATATTAATAATAAAACAGTTATTGGAGTTCCCTGAATAATATAAATAACAAAGCTGACTATTTTTTTTATATTTGTTCTTTTAGATATATTTAAATAGCATATTATAAATCCACCTAATGAACCTATGATAATTGACGAGAATGATATTAGTAATGTTTTTAATAACCCTTCTACAAATAATAAGTATCTTTTTTCTTCTATGACTGTTCTTAAAAAACTTATTTTTAAATTGTCAAAATTTATATATATCAGTAACAAACTTATTAGTAATAAAATAATTAAGCTTAAATTATTTTTAATCTTTTTCATTATCTTTTACAACTACAACTATTCCACCAGTAAAATCTGGTTCAGAGAATAAAACTGATTTTTTTCTTTCTTCTGTTACAATAATTGAACATCCTGCCATATCAATTTTACCTGATATCAATGCTGGTAAAATTCCATCAAATGACATTTCATTAACTTCTAACTTATAATCTAATTCATTTGCAATATAACTCATAACATCTATGTCATATCCAATAATATTATTATCTTTCATAAATGCAAATGGTGCTGATCCTGAAACTGCGGCATATTTAATATTTTTTTTATATTTTTTTTCTTTATAAGTCTCTAATTTTTGATTTGAACTATCATTTTCAATCCATTTATTTACAAAATAATCTAACTTTCCATTTACTTTCATTTTTTTTAATATTTCATCTATTTCTTTTTTTAATTCTTCTTCTTTTGGATTAATTGCAAATGCATAACTATCATTTGTTAGTTTTTTATTTAATATTTTTAATCCATCATTTTTTCTTATCATTTCTTTAGCTAATGGTTCATCAGATAGAAATCCAGCAATTTTATTAGATTTTAATGCTGAAATTTGATCACTATAACTATTATAGTATGCTATTTTAGCATTTTTAATGTTTTCATTTATAATAGTATCATATTCTGATCCTGTAAATACACCAATATTAGCATTGTTTAAATCATCTATTGTTTCTATATCTTTTGTTATTTTACTTTCACAACCTGTAATTAATACCAGAAATATTAACACTATAATATTATATTTTTTTAACATATCTTTTTTTCTCCAGTTCTTCTTTTGTAACGATTTTAAAATTATCGTAAATATTTTGCATGATTTGCAATGATTCACGTTCATCACTACCTACGACCTGAATCCATCCACATGAATCGTTTCCTACTCTTCTTTTTTTATTAAATTGACCTTTCTTAATAAATAATTCACCATTAATTACATTGCCCATCTTATATAATTCTTCAAGACTAGTAAAATCTTCAATTATTCCTTCTTTATTTGGAAGATATAAATCACCAACACTTAATATTTTATTTCTATATTTTAAATAAACTTTATTTTTTAAAGCAATATCAATTAATGTATTATATATATCAATTCCATAGGATATAGCATGATTTGTTGTTGCTTGACAGCCTGGCAGTCTCCACCCTAATTCACTGGGCATAACTGTACCATTTTTATTAATAAATACTTCAATAGTCATAGTACCATTTTTTAATTTCATTCCACTCACAATTGCTTGTATTAAATCCTTTGGTATAAATTTAAAATAATCTGGAATTTTTGGTACTGTAATATGACAATTTAAATCATTTGATATAGTAGCCCATATAGTTGCGTTTGGAATATATGTTAAATATGAATCTAATACCTTCCCATCTTGTATTAGACTTTCAATTGACCATTCATGATCATAGCAAAAATCCTCTACCATATATTTTTCCTTTTTAAATTTAACATCTATATTTTCAATGTCTTCTAAACTTTCAATTTTATATGTATCAATACTGTTCATTCCTCTTCTAGGTTTAAATATTATTCTTTTTGAACCATGTTTAATAAAGAAATCTTTAACATCATCTTTGCTTTCAACAGGTTTATAATCAACAGTTTTTAATCCTATTTTATTAAATTTTTCTTTCATATCAACTTTATCTCTTACCCATCTTACTTGCTCTTCAGACAAACATTCTAGATTTAATTTTCTTGCAAATTCATTAGCATATTCTAAATAAAATTCAGAATCATTTAAAAAATATTCTGGTATGAGTTTTTTTTCTTTACTCCAATTTTTAAATCTATTTACTTCTTCTTGAATTGTTTTTTCATAATCTGATATAAATACATTGTTTTTTTTTGTTAATTCTAAATATTCTTTTGAAAAAAATTTCATATTTTTTTTACTTCTTAAAATCACTAAATTTATATCATTTCTCTTTAATAATTCATGTGATAAATTAGATTCATATTCTTCAAAATATAATAAATTTTTCATTTTTATATCCTTCTTTCTATTTTATTTGCCATTAATGACAATATTTTATTTTTTTTATTTTCTTCTGGAATAAATTTTGTTAATAAATCAGGTTCAGTTAATTCTACTTCCATTATTGAAGGCTCTCCTTTAATATCAACTATATCTACTCTCATATATAACGAATCTTTAAACTCTTTTAATTTATTCACTCTATATGCTAATTCTAAAATCTTATCTGGCACTTCATTTAAATAATATGGTTTTTTCTTTTCAAAAAATATACCAGGATTTCTCATCATATTATGTGTATTTTCATTTTCTACAAATACACAAGCATATTCTCCTTTTTTTATATCACTAATAAATGGTTGAACTATTAATCCTATTTGATTTGAATTTATTAAATTTATTAGTAAAGAAGATAATTCTAAATTTGATATTTTTTTTTCACCAACAAGAAATGTATTATCACCACTTCCAGATATTATTGGTTTTACAATATATTCATCTAAACATTTTAATTTGTTTAAATCATCTAATGATTTAATAAATTGACTTTTTATATGCGGTATATTATTTTTATCTAAAATATTTGTTTGTATGTCTTTTCTTATATTGTTTTTTATAATATTTGTATCATTTAATATCTTAATATTATTTTTTTCCAACATATAGAGCCATTCCATAAATTCTTTTAAATTATTTTGATATCCCCATACAGATTTTAAAATTAAACAATTATATTCTTTATAATTTATTTTATTATCTTGCCAAGATATTAATTTTGCATCTATATTAATGTTTTTTAATTGCTGTACAAGAATAATATCTTCTTCAATTTTATTTATAAATTTATTACATGAAACAATTCCAACTTTTTTCATTTTTTATCTCAACTTTCTTAAACATTTATTCATAGCACCTAAGTTATTAATAATTTCATCTCTTGGTAATGCTGTTGTAATACGACCTATTAATTCGTCTTCATTAGGCCAACTTATAGATCCCCCAAGTATTAGTTTTATTTTTTGTTCTTCATACATATATTTTAATAAATCTAATTCATTTGTTATATATGAATGTTTTTCTGTTTCTTTGTATTTTAAATTAGTATAATCAATTAATTCAAAGAATCCAGCTTCAGGTGTTGTATTTTTTACAAAATCAACATTTGGTATTCCTTCTAAAATATTATTTAAATTATAATCATTTAAAAGCGTTTTTCTAATTTCTTTCTCTACAAGCAATCTTACTTCTTTATTATCAATAGAATCTATACCACTTATCATTGCTTTCATCAATTGATATCTATATTTATATTCTTTTATAATAGGGTCAAAGTATTTTTTATATTCAATTTCTCTTTCTTTAGATGTATTAAATGCTCCTTCTAATGCTTTACTTTGTAAAACTGGCATAGAATCCATAGTTTGAAATATTTTGTTTCTAATTCCTCTTATAATAATTTCATCTGCCATAACCATTCCTGATCTAATAGAAGCCATTCCATAACTTTTTGATAATCCAGTAATTGTAATTGTATTACTGAAATATTTATCATAAGAACCTATTGGTTTCGATAGATTATTCCTATCATATGTTGTATCTCTATAAATAATATCATCTATTACAAATACACCTTTGTTTAGGCATACTTCACCAATTCCCTTTAAAATATTTTCATTTTTTTCATTCATTACTTTTCCAAGTGGATTATGTGGGTTTTCATTCAAAAATGCCACTACTTTTGGTATATAATCTAATTTATCCTTATATTCCACCGCTAATTTTTTATTTATTTCATCTATTTTAGCTGCTAACTTTTTAGGATTAACATACCAATTATCTTCTAAAGATAGTGGTAAGATTTCGATTGTAGCATTACTTTGCCTTTCAGGGACAAATGTAAATAGTCCATAGTTGGGACCAGTCATTAATATTACATCTTTAGGTCTAGCAATTATTTCGGATATTAATCCAAAAGCATGTGTTGAAGAAATAGTAAATATTATATTATTTTTATTTACTTTATTTACTCCTTGACTTTTAAAAT
>JAVWDK010000045.1:0-2111 GCA_036642175.1 Bacilli bacterium | reverse complement strand
TCCTGCACCCCCTGGATAAACAGAAAACTTTACTTCAGTGAGTTGTTCTAGTAATTTTTTTTGACCTAATGGCAAAGGTTTTGTTTTCATTGGGCTTCCTCCTCCGAGAGATTTCGTAGGTATATCTTTCATTTCATCATCCAATAGTTGATATAATTCATTTCCATATACTTTAAATAGATTATATATTTTATTTGTCTCGTATGAAAATCCCTCATTATTATATCCATTTCCTAAATCAGGTAATCCTCTTGTAGCTGTTTCTAAATTTGGATATTTATCTATTATTCTTTTTAATGATTCATTTAATTCCATCATTTAAAATTACCATAATATCGTTTTAATATTATTCCTTTCACATTAAGTTTATTTTATAGACAAAAATAATGTATAAATAATATAATAATAATTTATAGAAATTTATATATAATTATATTTTTTACAAATTTGTGTCTTTCAAAAATATTATACAGTTAAAAAAAACATATAGTATATTCAAATATTTGATACATACTATATGTTTTTTTGATAATATAATTTTTTTTATTATAAATAGATTTATTTTTTATATAAATAATTTTTATTCCTTTATTTTAAATAAGGGATAACATATTTTTCTATTCTAGGAATCATAACCCATGCAATTTCACCATTACTTATCATATTGTAAAGTTCTTTTAAATCAACCCATTTTGCTTGAGTACATGTTTTATCTTTAAAAACTATATCATCTAAACATATATTTTTTTTAATAATAAAAGTTTCATAAATATAATGATATGGATCTCTTAATTGAACATCAATACTTGTTATTTCAAATGTTTTAATATTAATTCCTATTTTTTTATCTATAGATTCAATAACTGTTTCAACACTATTTTTTCCATTTTCAACATTTCCATTAATAGAATTCCAAAATCCAGGGTAACGAAAATTGTAATTCATTGTTCTCTTAACCAACAAAAGTTTTTTGTCAGAATTAATTATATAAGTATTTATAGAGCAATGATACTTTCCATCATTAATTTCTTCATCTTCATTAACAACTTCATTTATTAAATTAAATTTGTCATCATATAAATCCCATTTAATCATTAATATATTCCCTCCATTCTTCAACTAATATTTTTACAATTTTTTCAACTATTATATTTTCTTTATAAGCAATTATTATTTTATCTTTAAATAACTCTTGACTTATATTTAACTTAAAAATATTTCCGATTGCAATTTCATTTTTTACAAATTCATTGTTAACAAATGATAATCCTATATTATCCATAATTAATTTTTTAAATAATTGCCCATCATTAATAGATAAAACATTTTTAAATAACATTTGATTTTCAAAACACAATTTTTGAAATTTACCATTTTTTTTATTTGGATTCATAGATATTAAATCACAATTATCTAATTCTTTAATTGATTTAACATTATTAAATGATTTATAAAGCTCTTTTCCGCACACAATTGCATTATCTAAATTACATAAAAAAACCTTGTTATATTTATCAACTAAATCAATGTAATCATCATAATCAATTATGATATCAAATTTTCCTTTAATATTTTTTAATTCTAATTTTGAATAAAAAGAAATATTCAAATGAATATTTGAGGAAACATCAATTATTTTTTTTAAAGAATCTTTAAAAATAAAATCTGATAAATAATGTCTAACTCCAATATATATTTCTTTATATTCATCATTATTATTGAAATATTGTATATTATTTTCTAATATTCCAAAAATATTTTTTAGTATTTCATATAAATCTAATCCATCATCAGTTAATTGAAATACTTTTGAATTTCTATTAATTAAAGATTTATTCATTAATGATTCTAAAGTTTTAACATTATAACTTAATGCTGATTGAACTGAGTTTAAATTTTTTGCAGCATTTGTAAACCCTTTATAATAAGCTACATAATAAAAATATTTTAATAAATTTAAATTGAAATTATTCATAAATACACCTACAAACTATATTTAATATTATATCATATTATGATATAACATTCTATCAAATTATTTAAATCTATAAATATACTCGTTACAGTTCAGTCAAGGAACTGAAAAATAAGTGAGTTTTGCTCACTTTTTA
>JAVWDK010000044.1:0-7446 GCA_036642175.1 Bacilli bacterium | reverse complement strand
TATTAAAAGATTTGGTTTGTTCTAATTTAGAAAGCTGCTCTACAATTAAATCAGCTATACTTGGAGTTGGTCTATAAAAATTATAATCAGCATTATCTAATAAATTTTCAAATTCCAAACCAATTCCGCTTGTTTGAGCTAAATCATGAATACTTTCCATATCTTTACAAAAATAAGCAGACAAAATACTGTCTAAATCAAGAACTGAGGTAAGTCGATCAAATAAATAAAATTCATCTGATTCATTACTTCCACCAACTAAAGTATTAGCAATGCTTTCTGTTATTCCAGTTGATAATGCCTTCATCTCTTTATTATCATTAGAAAAAAGTACATTTAAGGTAATTTGCATACAAACATTTTTACCATCTGATTCTTCTAATTTACTTTTATTTAAAAATGCTGTATTTTGTTTATTGTCATATTTTATAATTTTTTGTGATTCTAAGTTAGAAACTTGTCTTATTTTTAAAGCTGATAATAATCCTATTGAAGGTGTTATATCAACATCTGGAAATGATGTTAAAAACAACTCGATTGAAGCTCCTATATTGTCTTTTTCTTCTTGTGATATATTAGAATTGCCATTTAAATTACTTTTCACTATTTCCATTAAAGCTAATGCTCTTTTTTCCATTTTATCACCTGAAATAATTCTATCACAAATATTGTTAAAAAAAAAGTACTATTTAGTACTTTCTTGTTTTTTGTAAAATGAAAAAGTAAACATAAAAATATTTTTTACATATTAATAAAACAATCTAATTATTTTTTCTTTCAATTATAGTAATTTTATTTGCAATAAGCTGAAACTTGTCAAATCTTTTTTCAATATGTCCATTAATATTAAGTATATCTCCAACATTAAGCTGGTACATTTCACATACCTTAGGAAACAGAACAACATCAATCATATTTGTTTCGTCACTTGTTGTTATAAATAACATTTTATCGTTATTTTTAGTTAAAACTTCTTTTATTCTATCAATATATACAATAACAGTTACATTTTTATCAAAATAGTTATCAATATCTGCTAAATCAATACTACTACTTTTTAGCTTATAACTAGTTACAGGATGTTCACTTAAATAAAAGCCAAAAACTGCTAATTCTTTTTGAATTAATTCTTTTTTAGAATACTCAATTTCTAAGTTAAAAACTGGTTTCAAAGAAATATCATTAGTAAATATTTCACCTAATTCACAATAATTAATAATCATATCTAAATTTAAAAACAATGTTTTCCTATTATAACCAAACGCATCAAAAACTCCTGCATCAATTAAATTTTCAATAGTTTTTTTACTTATAGACTTACCATAAATCCTTTTAATAAAATCAAAAATATCTTTATAAAAACCATTTTTTCGTTCTTCCAAAATAATATTCACTGTATTTTCACCAATGTTTTTAATATTAGTTAATGGAAATCTAATTTTATCATCTTCTAATTCATAATAATTTGTGCTGTAATTAATATCTGGTTTTAAAACTTTAATGTTGTTTTTTTTACATTCATAAATATAATCTTTTGTCTTTTCAAAGCTATTTATAAATCTAGTTAATAAGTTTTTTAAAAATATTGCTGGATAATAAAGTTTTAAATAAGCCATTTTATATGCAACAGTAGAATATGCTACGGAATGAGAACGATTAAATCCAAAAGAAGCAAATTTTAATATTAATTGATAAATTTCATTAGCTTTCAATTCATTAATGTTGTTTTTAATACAGCCAGCAATAAATTTGTCTTTTTCTTTTAATAAAATATCTTCTTTTTTCTTACTCATGGCTTTTCTTAAAACATCTGCTTCTCCTAAAGAATAAGATGCTAACGTAGAAGCTATCTGCATAATTTGTTCTTGATAAATAATAATTCCATAAGTAGATTTCAAAATAGGTTCTAATTCTGGTACTATATATTCGATTTTTTCCTTACCATCTTTTCTTCTTATATATGAATCAATATTTGCCATTGGTCCCGGTCTAAATAAAGCAATTGCTGCAACTATTTCTTCAAAATTATTTGGTTTTAATTTTCTTAAAAAATTCATCATTCCATTTGATTCAAATTGAAATATTCCAACTGTATTAGCATCTTTAAATATGTCATAAACATTAAAATCATTGATAGGTATATTATCAAATTCTATATTTTTATGAAAATTTTTGTTAATATCTTTTATAATATCACTAATAATAGTTAAAAAAGAAATTCCTAAAAAATCCATTTTCAATAAGCCTAATTCTTCCAAATATTCCATTGAATAACCAGTTATATAAATGTTATCATGATATTCAAGAGGGATAACTTCTTCTAAATCAGTATTTGCCATAACTACACCTGCAGCATGAATTGAAGTCTGTCTTTTCAAATTTTCTAATTTCATAGCGATTCTGTATATTTTTTTTAATTCATAATTCATTTCAAGAAAATTTTTTAATTTAATATTTTGATTAAAGTTATCTATTAAAGATAAATTTCTATCTAGCATATTACATAATATATCGACTGTTTTCAAATTTGTATCTAAAGTACGTGCAACATCTTTGATTACTTGTCTTGTTTTTAAAGTACTAAACGTAATAATCGGTGCAACTTTTTTTATTCCATACTTATTTATGCAGTAATTAATAACTTCTTCACGTCTATCTGAATCAAAATCCATGTCAATATCAGGCATATTAATTCTTTCCGGATTTAAAAATCGCTCAAATAATAAGTTATACTTTATTGGATCAATAGTTGTAATATTTAAAATATATGCAACCAAAGACCCCGCCGCACTCCCTCGGCCTGGTGCAACTAAGATATTACTTTTTTTAGCAAATTTAACATAATCCCATACAATTAAAAAATAATCATCAAAACCCATTTTATGAATTATTTCTAATTCATATTTTAATCTATCTAAATAAACTTTTTTAATTGTACTTCCAAATATTTTTATAATTCCTAATTTGCATAATTGCTTTAAATAAGTATAACTATCAATTTTTGCTGGACACTCATAATGTGGTAACAAATTTTTTTTAAAAATAATTTCAAGATTACATAATTTACTTATTTTATAATTATTTTCTAAGTCATTAATATCATCAAGCTTTAAAAAATTATTAAATTGCTTTTGAACTTGTTCTATTGTTATTTTTTCTTTTATAGCAAATAAATATTTAATATATTCAGAATCATTTTTCAGCAAATATAAAATTGGATTTATATAAACTAAATTATCACCATTTAATTTTATTCTTTGATCACTATTAGCATAGCCTTTATATATATATTTATAAATAGATATTAATTCTTCATAAAGATTTAAACTTTCAAAAGGAACAATACATAATAAATCTAAATTATACTTTTTTAAATTAGTAAGATTAATGTTTTTTTCACTCATTAAAGTGGCAAGTTTAATTAAATTTTTGTATCCATTATAATTCAAGCAATAAAGAACGATTTTATTGTTTGTCACAATTACTTCTAAGCCAATAATTGGTTTAATATTATTTTTTAAACATTTTTTGTAAAATTCCATAACTCCGTACATATTATTATCAGTAATAGTTAATGTTTTAAGCTGATTATTTTTAGCAAAATTAATCAAGTCATCAATTTTTATCATACTTTCTAACAAACTATAATTAGTTTTAATATAAAGTGGAACATAGTTCATATTTTCACATATATCTAAATTAGATTCCTTTCTATTTATATTTTTTAAAAGCATAATTCTAAATATTTTAGTTTCTGCATATATTAATTTACTCTTTATATACTTACATTTTAACATATTTTTAATATTTTAAAACAAATATCAATTATTATTGCATTATGATAATTTTTTTGCAATAAATAATTGACATAATTTTAATATTATGATAAAGTTAAAAGGCGTAAGAAAATACTATAATAGGAGGTATAAACATGGCTATAAAAGTAACAAGCAAAACACCTTTATTTGGAAATAAAAGATCTCACTCTTGTGGTGCAACAAAACATGCTCAAAAGCCAAATTTACAAAAAGTAACTCTTGAAAACGGTTTATCAATTAGAATAAGTGCAAGAGAACTTAGAACTTTAAAAAAAGCAGATAAAATTTCTGCTTAGAACAACTATGTTGTTTTTTTTTATAATATTTTATCATACTAACCACGTAAATTTTTACCAATCATTTTAATGTTTTCTGTTAGTTGATTAATTCTTTCTAAAATACGGCGAGCTTTTACTTCTTCCATACTATTTCTAGTTACCGAAAAATGTTGCTCTAATTCTTCTAAAGTTAAATTTGAAGTAAAAAAGGTTGTTTTATGCTCCTGCATACGATACTGAAGTATTGTACCAAGAATCTCATCACGAGCCCAGGCCGTGGTGTTTTCAGCTCCTATATCATCAATTAATAGAAGCTCTACTCCTTTTATAAAATCATATTTATCATTAAAGCCATTTTCAAATGAGCCTTTTAAATCTCTTAAAAATTCTGGCCAATATATAATCGCACTTTTAATATTCTTTTTAGCTAATTCATTAAACATTGCTGCAATTAAATAGGTTTTCCCACAGCCAAAACTACCATTTAAATAAAGTCCTTTTTTATTGGAATTATTTTGATAAGTATTAATAAATTGCTTTAGCCATTTAATTACTTGAACTCTTTGTTTGTCATCTAAATAAATATCAGCCATTTTAGCTTCTTTTATTTCTTTTGGAATATCAAACAAATAAATGTTATTCATATATTGTGTTTTATTTTCAAATTCTTTTTTATATTTACAAGCTTCATAATTAAATTCAATATTATTATTAAAAATCATTGGTAAATAGCAATAACCAATTAATTTGTTATGACAAGCTAAAAGACTTTGACAATTTTTACAATTTTTATATTCCTTAACACATTCTTCTAATAAAGTAGTCCTTTTAACTAACTCTTTTTCATCTATGTCCAAACTATTAATTAGTTCATTAAAAGAAGAATCTTTTTTAGCATTTTTAAAAGATTTTAATAATAGATCTGAATCATAATCAAACCCAAAATCTTTAAATGTACTTTTCATATCTTTCATTATTTAAACTCCTTTAACATATTTGTAAGTTCAACTTTTTCTTCCTCAGTAAGAGGAACTGCTTCAATATCTTTATTAAACCATTCAGGCTTGTTTTCTGATTTTCTTGTTGACTTGTTTTTCGGTTTATTATATTCTTTAGAAGCTAAATCCATAGCATCTTCAACTTTTTCAATATTACTTCTTTTCCACTGTGTCGCAATAGTTTCAACATAAGCTTTTACTAATTTATTGTTACTTATTTTTAAAACAAAATCTATTAAAACATTAACAACACCAGGCTTTAGTTCTAAATCTATTAACAAATATTCAAGTAAAGATAAATCCGTTTTTGAGGGACGACTTCCTTTTTGCTTACTAGACAAAAAGTCATATGGTGATGTGGTTTCAAAAGTATAAATTATTTTAGCTCGATTTGATGTATCACCAGTTTCTTTTCGTAAATACTCTGGTTGATTCTTATATATAATACTAGGCAATTTACCACCATTTTCAAATTGATAATATTTTCTGGCATTTTCTTTTAGTAATTCACTATCAATATTTTTCTTTTCATTTATTGAATTCCTTATAATTTCATTTAAAGCATCATTATCTAAATTGTAAATAAATGATAATTTGTAAATTAAATCTTTTATATCTCTAGTTACTTTTTGCTTATTTAATATTTCATCAGATATTAAAGCAAATAAATCATTTAAATCTATTTTAGCAATAATTTCTAAAGTTCTTTTATTACTTTTTTTTATTTCTTCAGATATTAATTCATATTGTGTTTTATTTGCTGTTTCAAATACATCAGAAAATGAACTAGTTATATTTTGATAATTGTCTAAATTAATGGTTGCTTTTTTAAAATATTTTATGGTTTTATCATATTCACTATTACCAATATTATTATATAAAGAAGTGCTTAAAATTGGATTAGTCAAAAATTCATGAGCAGACATTGGCGAATATAATTCATATACATAATTCTTTATTCCATTATTTTCTTTATAATAAGTTTTTATTAGACCAATTGCTTCTAGTTTTTCTCTTGCTTCTAATATATATTCTAATCTGATTTTTAAACTTCCCATTAAATGATGATGTGTCCACTCATTAGACATTATTTCTAATTTATCTAAATATGACCACAATGTAAAATATAAACTAATAGCAAGGCTTCCAATTAAAGGTTGATAAAGCATTATAAGAATGTTTCTATCTTTATCACTTAAGATTGTTTTATTTATTACAATATAAGTATCTGCTGGTAAAACTGTTATTTTAATCATATTTAAACCTCAATTCTTGCTTATCTATAGTTTATCATATTTATTGTTTTAAAAACAATAAAAACTTCTTGTTTTATTGTTTTAATAGTAAATACTTATTAGATTGGTTTATAACAAAAAAAAGCTAAATGAAATTATTTTATTTCATTACAGCTTCTTTTTTATTATTTAATAATCTCTGAAATATTACCTGAACCAACTGTTCTTCCACCTTCACGAATTGAGAATTTTGTTCCACTTTCAATTGCGATTGGAGCAATTAGTTCAACTGTCATTTCTACATTATCTCCAGGCATAACCATTTCTACACCTGCAGGAAGTTCTATAACACCTGTAACATCAGTTGTTCTAAAATAAAATTGTGGTCTATAATTACTAAAGAATGGAGTGTGACGTCCGCCTTCTTCTTTACTTAATACATAAACTTGTGCTCTAAATTTAGTATGTGGGGTAACTGTACCTGGTTTAGCAAGTACTTGACCTCTTTCTACGTCTTCACGAGCAATACCACGTAATAATATACCAGCATTATCTCCACATTCAGCAAAATCTAATTGTTTACGGAACATTTCAATTCCAGTAACAACTGATTTCTTTGTATCTTTAATACCAACAATTTCAACTTCATCATTAAGTTTTAATTGTCCTCTTTCAACACGACCTGTAACAACTGTACCACGGCCTGTTATTGTAAATACATCTTCGATTGGCATTAAAAATGGTTTATCAGTATCTCTTGCTGGTGTTTCAATCCATGTATCAACAGCATCCATAAGTTCATCAATTTTAGCTCCCCATTTAGCATCGCCTTCAAGAGCTTTAAGAGCTGAACCTCTAATAATTGGAGTGTTGTCACCATCAAATCCATATTCAGTTAATAATTCACGAATTTCCATTTCAACTAAGTCTAATAATTCTTCATCATCAACCATGTCGCATTTGTTCATAAAAACAACCATACGAGGTACTCCAACTTGACGAGAAAGTAAAATATGTTCTCTCGTTTGAGCCATTGGTCCATCAGTTGAAGCAATAACTAAGATTGCTCCATCCATTTGTGCAGCACCTGTAATCATGTTTTTTACATAATCAGCAT
>JAVWDK010000043.1:0-7505 GCA_036642175.1 Bacilli bacterium | reverse complement strand
AAATTATTACATCCACCAGTTATTGAACCACCAACATGTAATAGTTCTCCATTTAATGTTACTATTTTATAGCGATAGTTTATTTTTTTACTAATATTATTAGCACTATCAAGGTCTTTTGCAACAATAACATTACCTAATTGATTAGCAATAATATTATGATATAATTTATCATATTTTATTAAATTAGAAGCTATATCAATAAAACCAATCGTATTTTTCAAAGTATTTAAAGAATCAAGATCAATTCCTTTAGGTTTAATAATGTTAAGTGGGAAAAAAGTGACTCGACCTTTATTGTTATCTTTTAGAAATCTAATTGCCTCTTTAGCGCTTTGTTCATTATCAACGATGACATTATTTGCATTCATTCCTAAACTAGTACTGATTGCAGTTGTGTATTGTTCTTCAACTTCAATTATTTTTCCTAATATATTATGAATTCCTAACAATTTAATGTTTTCTAAAATACTTTTTACAGATGTTGGAATTGTTAGATTAGTTTCAATCGCATTTTTTAAAGAAGTAGCTTTAATATTCAAGTTATTATTTATTTTTAATAAATTAGTTAACTGATTTTCTACTTGTTGTTTTTGCTCTTTTATTTTTGTTAAAGTTATTAAAAGTAAATCTATTTCATTTTTTATTACTTCTAAGTTTTTATTTTGAGTATCTAATTCATTATTGGTTGTAAATATTTCATTAGTTATTTTAAATTCATTTTCTTTTAATTCAACTAAATTATTATGTAATTTTGTATCATTTATTTCGTAGTTTTTACGTTCTAAAATTATTTGTTTTTGACTATTAATTTTTTCTACTTTAGTTGTTAATTCAATTAATTTAGCTTGCTGTTTTTGAATTTTTTCTTCTATTTTTGCTATTTTAAGTTTATAATCACTTATTTTAGCTTCTCCACTAGTATTATTTGTTGATAAAGAAAATATTTTGTTATTTATTTGTTCTATCTGTTCTTTATTTAAAAGATATTTTTCATTCATTGTAGTTATATCATTAGTTATTAAAGCAATTTCTGTTTCTTGTAATTCTTCACTTAATTCTTTATATTTTAATGATTTATCTCTTTGTTCTTTTAATGGTTCTACTTGATGTTCTAATTCATTAATTATGTCATCTGCTCTTACTATATTTTCATGAGTTTTTTCAAGTTTTCTTAAGGCTTCTTCTTTTCTTCTTTTATATTTTAAAACTCCAGCTGCTTCTTCAAATACAATTCTTCGTTCATTTGGTTTATTGCTGATTATTTCTTCTATTTTTCCCTGAGAAATTATATTAAAACTCTCTTTAGCAATTCCACTATCTAATAATATATCAGTAATATCTTTTAAACGGCATTTTTCATTATTTAAAAAATATTCATTTGTTCCATCTTTATAGACTTTTCTTTTTAAAGCAATTTCTGTATAATCTAATGGTAAATACTTATCAGTGTTATCAAAAGTTAAAGTTACAAAAGCACTCCCAGCTTCATTTCTGGATTTTGAACCAGAAAAAATAACATCCGTCATCGAACCATCTCCACGAAGAGATTTTACTGATTGTTCGCCAAGTACCCATCTAACTGCATCAACAATATTACTTTTTCCAGAGCCATTAGGTCCAACAATTCCATTAGTTCCTTTAGAAAATTCAATATTTATTTTATCTGCAAATGATTTAAAACCATGTGTAGTTATTCCTTTTAAATACATTACATTCACCTACTTAAGCATTTTTATTATATATTATTTTAAAAGAAAAAACAACCTATAGCGTCATGATGTTAATATATCAGTTACTATATTTAATACATTAGTCAATTTATCTTTAATTAAATAAAAATTGTCTCTTATTTTATTTGTTTTTACATTACTAATATCAATTTTAATAATAGTTTTTTTATCAAATTCTAAAACTTTATAAGAAATATTATACCTTTTATATTTATCTAACGTATCGTTTACTAATTCTTTACTTCCATACAAATAGACATCTTTTTTACCAATATATATAGTTTCTTTAATTAAATAAATTAAATGTTTTTTTACTTCATCAACATTACAAATAATAACATCAATCTTACTTTTTTTATATTTCTTTCTTAAATTTTTAATTAAAATTTGCCTTTGTTTACCGTGCTTCTTATTTTTTTTAGTGCTGATATTTTCAAGAACATCCAAGCTAGTTATTTTATGATTAGTTTCAATAATTTTAGTATATTTATCTAAATTAATACCAAATATAACAATTTTTCCTTCAATCAGTTTGAAAATTTTTTTTAATTGTTCATTCATTAATTTCACCTACAATATCATTTATTATATAACTAGTACATAAAAGACCAGCAGAAGCAGGGACAAATGAAGTTGAACCAATTGTTTTACAGTTTGTTACTATAGGTACTTCTGTACTACAAATAACCATAACTTTTTCTTTAATTTGTTCATCATTAATCATTTTTCTTAATATTTTAGCAATTGGATCATAACTTGTTTTGCGAATATCTTGAATTTGTAACTTACTTGGATTTAATTTATTACCAGTTCCCATTACAGATATTAATTTTATATTTTTCTTAATACATTTTCTAATTAATTCTTTTTTTGTTTCAATTGTATCACAAGCATCAACAATATAATTTATATTAGTATTAAATAGTATATCAATATTTTCTTTAGTAATAAATTCTCTTATTTTAATTATTTGACAATTAGGATTAATATCTTTAATTCTATTTTCAAAAGCATCAACTTTATTCATACCAATATTAGAAATCATTGCCATTAACTGACGATTTAAATTAGTGATATCTATAATATCATTATCGACTATAACTATTTTACCAATTCCACTTCTTACTAAAGACTCTATTGCATAGCTTCCTACTCCACCTAATCCTAATACTAAAACAGCTGTATTTTGTATTTTTAAAATATTTTTTTTATTTATAATTAATTCTAATCGTTTCCATTGTTCCATATTCTTCACCACTAAATATATTATATCTTAAAAAATGATTTTTTTCTATTTATTAAAGTATTTAATCATAAAAAAAATCTAAAAGTGACACTCTATGATAAAACCCCGTTTCCAGGTGGGTACATTATTATAAGCTTTAGGATTCTTATATAAATATAAGTATTCAACACTGCCTATAAATCAAATTCCCAATATTATATCATTGTAGATTTTTCAAAACGAGTTATCTACCTTTAGACAATATTATTGTAGCACATCATAAAATAATTATCAATCTTCTTTTTATTAATTCGACAATTTCCCATAATTTAAAAGAAGAAAATACTATATGTTTTCTTCTCTAATTGATTCTAAAATATTTTCTTTTTTTATTTTACTACTAGCATATAACATACTAATTAAAACAATAACAAATACTCCTATTATCGCAATAAATATACTATCCCAAGGAATTAATAATTTATTAGTCATTGAGAAACTACCAAAAGCAATATGAAGTAAATATACAACACCAATAGACACTGGTATTCCATACATTAATGATTTAAGGCCAAAGAATAAACTTTCAAAATATAATATCTTATTAAATCCTGCTGGTGTTAATCCAATACTTCTTAATGCTGAAAATTCTTTTCTTCTTAAAGCAATACTTGTATTAATTGTATTAAAGACACTTGTTACTCCAATTAAAGTAACTAATCCAATAAATCCATATAATAACATTTTAATAACAAAAATCATATTATTAATAAGTTTTAATTGGTCTTTGACATTATAGCTATATAAATTTAAATCTTTATTAGCTTCTAATTCTTTATCAATTACTTTTTGGACATTTTTATAAGTTGGTGTTTTTAAAAGCAAAGTTTTATTGATATTATCATAATTATCATTACTTTTAAGCACACTGTTTTCTCTAATACGAGCTAAATCATCACTTGATATGATAATCTTAATATTATTTTGATGTGAGCTCAAAAGTTTAAATCCAAAAGGAACTTTAGTTGTAAAATAAGGATTTTCAAAAACAATATTTGTATTTACATAATTTTCTTTGTCTTCTTTCTTATCTTTATCAGATTTATGAGTCATATCATATAATTTAAGTTCAAATTTTTTTCCATTAAATAGATTATATTCAATATATTTACGTTTTCCATCACTATAATCAATAGTTGAATATTTATTTAAAATAATTGGTCTTTTACTATTCAAACCTAGCTCTTTTAAATAGTCATTATAATTTTTGTTATCAATACCAATTAAAGTAATACCTGTATAAAGCTCATATAAATCGTCATGTAATGTGGCTGATTTATAATCTAAAAATTCATTAGTAAAATAATTCTCTTCTACTTTTGGAATATACAAACTAATTGGTTCAAAAATCATATAATCCTTAACATCTTCATTAACAACAATTCTGTTTACTATATCATTACATGTTCTTACTTGGCTCTTAGAACAATTGGTATTAAATTGGATATCATATTCAGGTAATTCTGTATAATCCATCGCACTTTTAAGACCATAGTTTGAAAAACCAACAAAAGAAATAAATAAAACAATACTTATAAATAAAGAAATTATTGTTACACGATATTTTTTCTTATTCCTTTTCATATTTTTTAAAGCAAGTTCACCTTCAATGCCAAACAACTTTCTAATAAATTTAGGTACTTTTACCTTTTTACTTTTAATTTTTATATCGTCATTTTGACGAATAGCAGTTATAGGACTTACTTTACTAGCTATAAGAGCAGGAATATAAGCTGAAATTATGATAGTAACAATCATAAAAATAATTGGGATATATATAAATAAAGGATAAATAGAAAGAGCTAAAGGAATTCCAAATATTTCTGGAAGTAAATTATTAATAATTGTAATAACAATTTCAATTCCTAACATACCACTTAAAATTCCCAAAGGAATTCCAATTATACCAATAATAATTGCTTCAAAAAATACCGTTTTCCTAAGTTGGTTTTTTGTTGCTCCAATTGAAGCAAATAAGCCAAACTGTTTTTTTCTTTCCATTACTGAAATAGCAAATGAATTATATATAACAATAATGCAGGCAATCGATACTAAGCTTAATATAATTATTATTATTCCTGTCATGCCTTCTAAAATATTACTATATTTACTAAGACCATGCAATGCTAATAAATTTTCATTATAAGTTATTTCAGAATAATTTTTAAAACTATTTTTACTTATATTTTTGTATCCTAAAGTTGTTGCCAACATTTGACTTATCTTATAAGTGTCTTTAGGATTTTTATATTCTATCATTACTTGTAGTTTATTCTTTTCATCAATGTTACTTTTTGTAAAAGATAAAAATCCTGGATCGGAATAAGATTCAATATTTAATCTTTCTATTATGCCAACAATTGTATATGATATCTTTTTAGTATTAATTAAAGTTTCACCTTCAAGATATTCAGAATTAAAAGCAAGTTCTCCTTTATTAAAACGTGTTCCCACTTCTAAATTAATAGTAGAACCTATTTCTATTTCAAGACCTTTATCTCTATATATTTCGATATTCTTAGGTAAAACAATTTCATTACTATTTTGAGGTAATCTCCCTTTTATTAATTTTAATTTATTTAAATAATTATCATTAGACGTTATTATCTTTATATATGGAAAAAAATCACTAGTATATTTCTTTACGTCTTCTTTTCCATAACCAATTAAAGCAATATAATCATATTTTTTTATCTTCTTATTCTTTTCAATTAAATCCAAACGGTTATAAGGAATATCAATTATTACATGATGTGAGCCATTACTTTCAATAATATTTTTAACAGTATTATCTCTAACTGTTGAAAATAACAAACCAATTCCAGTCATTAAAGCAGTTGAAAGAATAACACCGATTATTGTAACTATGGTCCTTTTTTTATTCATTTTTAAATGCTTAATCGTTAATTTATTTAATATATTCATTATTTTACCAACTCATCTGATATAATTTTACCATCTTCTATATTAATTATACGATTTGCATTTAAAGCTAAATTATGATCATGAGTAATCATAATAATTGTTTGTTTATATTTTTGATTAGATAATTTTAATAATTCTATTATTTCACGACTTGATTTAGTATCTAGATTACCAGTTGGCTCATCAGCAAGTAATAATGCAGGATGGTTCATTAAGGCTCTTCCTATTGATACTCTTTGTTGTTGTCCACCTGATAATTCATTAGGTAAATGACTAACTCTTGAAGTAAGTCCTAGTGTTTCAACTAATTCATTTAAATATTCTTCGTTAGGTTTTTTATTATCTAAAAGAATAGGCAATGTTATATTTTCTTTAATATTTAAAATAGGAATTAAATTGTAAAACTGGTAAATTAATCCTACTTGTCTTCTTCTAAAAATAGCTAAATTAGTTTCATTTAATTTATAAATATCTTCATTATCAACATAAACTTTACCACTTGTAGGCCTATCTACCCCACCTAAAATATGAAGAAGTGTACTTTTTCCAGAGCCTGATGATCCTACTATCGCAACAAAGTCACCTTTTAAAACACTAAAACTAACATTGTCTAATGCTTTTACTAAAGTATTCCCCTTTCCATAATTTTTACATAAATTTTCAACTTTCAATATTTCCATACTATCTTCCTTTCATTTTCCATTATACTTTTATATTATTACATTAAAATGACTTATATCATTACAGTTTTGTCATTTAATCTTGTAAAACTTAAGATGAAAACTGGTTCCTTTTTCTTTAATACTTTCAACTTCAATAAGACCATTTTCTTTCTCTATAATTTTTTTTGCCATATTAAGTCCAATCCCAATACTTTCTTTACCATCACATTTATAAAATCTTTCAAAAATATGTTTAATATCTTTTTTACTTATTCCCTCACCATTATCTTTGATGATTATTTCAGTATAAATAGGATTAGTATCATAAGTTATTTTAATTGTTCCTGCTATTTTAGTATGTTCATGAGCATTTTTAATAATATTAACTAAAGCTTCTAAAGTCCAATTAAAGTCAATATTAATAATTAAATCAGGATTTCCTTCGATTATTAATTCTTGCTTTTTTAATTCTATTGGTATTCTTAGTGGTTCAATAGTTTTATTTAACAATTCGCTTATTTTTACTTTTTCTAATTTCAATTTAATTGTTCCACTATCTAATCTAGATATTTTAAGTAAACTTGTTACTAACCATTCAATTCTTTCAACTTGAATTCGATTTTTATTTAAAAAATCTTTTTTACTTTTCTTATCTAAACTATCCTTTAATAAAAGATCATTAATTACGTACATATAAGTTAAAGGTGTTCTTATTTGATGAGAAATATCACTTAATATTATTTCTAAATTTTGTTTTTCTTTAATACTTATTTCCTTTTCTTCTTTTAATAATACAGTTATTTTATATATATCATTTTTAAGTCTACTTATATAATCCTCACTATATTCTCTTATATCAAAAGTATCTTTATTATTTAAAATATCATTAATATATTGATC
>JAVWDK010000042.1:0-7624 GCA_036642175.1 Bacilli bacterium | reverse complement strand
TAGCTGTATCTTTTGAAAAGCTTATGAAAGTTAGAAACATTTCTATTCCAAAAAAGTTTTTTCCTTTTGCAATTCCAATGGTTTTTACAATGCTTATTTTTATGCAACCAGATCTGGGTACAATGATTATTTTACTTGGCATTTTATTCGTTATATTTTGCATATTACCAATAGATTTTAAGCAGAAATCAGTAGTGGCTGGGCTTGCTTTAATTTGCGGGTTAAGCGTTTTATGCGTTATGTTAATAACTGGTAAGGGTTTTGGTGAGGTTCAAAAACAAAGGTTAAATTTTAAAGAACCTTGTACTAGGTATCGTCAAGAAACTGGTTACCAGGTATGCAATGGGTTTATTGCGATGAATAGTGGTGGATTATTTGGAAGTGGATTTGGTAATAGTAAACAAAAATATTTATATTTACCAGAGGCTCATACGGATTTTATATTTCCAATAATAATCGAGGAAACAGGCTTAATTACGGGGATTATAATATTAATAGTTTATTTTATAATTATTTGGCGAATTATTATGATAGGGAGAAAATCATATAATTTACAAGGCATGATTATTTCTTACGGAGTTGCGGCATATATCTCATTACATATTATTGTTAATTTAGTTGGAGTTATGGGCTTATTACCACTTACTGGGGTTCCACTTCCTTTTTATTCATATGGTGGCTCTTTTATGATTAACTTATTAATTTGTTTATCGTTAGTACAAAGGGTATGTGTGGAAAACAAACAATTTGAACAAAAACATCTAGTTAGATAGTAGCATAAACTATTTATAAAACAAATAATCTCTGTGAAAGGAGATTATTTTTTATGAATATAAAAACATTATTTAAAAAGAATTGGTATTATTTTCCAGTTATACTACTTATTATTGGGGTGTTTATTTGGTTTTATTATAGTACTGAAAAATCGGGAGCAATAATAAAAACAAGCAAGAAAATGTCGTTAGATTTAAAACCAAAAGAAATAGTTACAACTACTGGAATAATAAAAAAAGTTTTTGTTGAAGTTAAAGGAGCAGTAGTAACTCCGGGGGTTTATGAACTGGATGAAAGTAAAAGGGTTATTGATGCAGTTAATGCATCTGGAGGATTAATTAAGTCATCTGATACAAGCAATATAAATATGAGTATGCATTTAAAAGACGAAATGCTTATTATTGTTTATACCAAAAACGAGTTATATAATTATAAATTAAAAAATGGTTATACCATACCAAAATGCGTGGTAAATGAATGTGTATGTCCAAACTTAACAAATGATGCTTGTATAAAAAAGCCGGATTTAAATGATAAAATTAAAATGATTTCTATTAATTCTGCTACAAAGGAAGAGTTAATGACTTTATCAGGAATTGGTGAAAGTAAAGCTTTAGCAATTATTACTTATCGGAAAGAAAAAGGTCCATTTCAAAAGATAGAGGATGTTAAAAACGTTTCTGGTATTGGGGACGCTATGTATGAAAAAATTAAAGATAATATTACTATTTAGTATTTTACTAAGTAGAATCATTTTTTCTTTTTTAACAATTAAAAATAATTATGTTGAAAGAAAAGAAACGATTGAAGGATATGTTACTAAATTAGATATAGATAGCCAAAAATTAACAATGGTTATTAATGCTGATAAAAAGTATCTAGTTAATTATTATTTTAAAGAGAAAAAAAACGTTAAATGTGAACTTGGAGATAAAATTAGGGTTGATGGGGTGGTTAAAAGTCCAACTAATAATACTGTTTTTAACTTGTTTAATTATCGAAAATACTTGCTATCAAAAAGAATCAGTCATATATTAACCGCTGAAAACATTTTTGTTGTAAAAAAAAATCATAATTTTCTTTATTTTGTAAAACAAAGGATAGTCAATCGAATAAATAAATATAAAAACAAAGATTATTTGCAAGCTTTCATATTAGGAAACAGCTCATACATAAAAGAAGAAATAACCATTTCTTTTAGAAAAATTGGAATAAGCCATTTGTTTGCGGTATCCGGTATGCACGTTGGAATGATTGTTTTAGTTCTTAATTTTCTATTAAAAAAATTTAAAAAGAAGAATTTTATAATATATCCTTTTTTATTATTTTTTTTGTTTTTAACTAATTTTACTGAATCATTATTAAGATGTACGTTATTTATGTTTTTAAGTCTTATAAATAAAAAACTAAAACTAAAACTAAAAACAATTAACGTTTTACTAATAACTGGTGCAATCATTGTTTTTTATAATCCATTTTTACTCTATAGTGTTGGCTTTTTATTTTCATTTATAATAACTTTTTTTATAATTTTATCAAATGAAGTAATAAGCAAATTTAGCAATTATTTTATAAAGCTTTTTTTAGTATCATTTATATCTTTTTTGGCATCAATTCCAATTATTTCAAATAACTTTTTTTCTATTAATTTTTTAAGTCCGATTATTAATGTCTTTTTTGTCCCATTTATATCAATTGTGGTTTTTCCTTTCAGTATAGTATGCTTTATTATAAAGCCTTTAGAGGGTGTTTTATCACTTTTTATTAATTTTCTTGAAACAATATCTTTGTTTTTATCTGGTTTTAATTTATTTAACGTTGCAATTTCTAAGAATAGTTTCTTTGTTTTTTGTTTGTATTATATTGTTCTGTTTTTAGTGATTAAAGTAAATTTCAAATATATCTTTATATTTATAATAATATTAATAATAAACATAAATAGTCGATTTTTCATAGCATATCCAGAAGTAAATTTTATTGATGTTGGTCAAGGCGATTGTACTATTATAATTTTACCTCGGGGAAGGGTTGTTATGATTGATACTGGAGGAATAATGGGAAGTAGTTATTCTGTTTCTAAAAGTAAAACTATTCCATATTTATATTCTAGAGGGATTAAAAAGATAGACTGTTTAATATTAACTCATGGCGACTATGACCATGCTGGTGAAACTCTTATGATGCTTAAAGAATTGAAAATAAAAAAAATCATTATAAATAATGGGAAGTTAAATAAACTTGAAAAAGATATATGTCAAAAAGGTAATTGCTATAAACCAAAGGATAGTTTTAAAATTAAAAAATACAGTTTTGAATTTTTAAATCATATTAATAGTATTGATGAGAATGAAAACAGTATTATTACTTATACATCTTTTTATGGTAAAAAGTTAATTTTTATGGGAGATGCAAATAAAAATGTTGAAAAAAAAGTTTTAACTGAGTATAATCTTGGACAAATGGATATATTAAAGGTAGGACATCATGGTTCTAAAACTAGTAGTGATCCTGCTTTCATACGTGAAATAAAGCCGGCTTATTCAGTGATTTCAGTAGGAAAAGGAAACAAATTTGGACATCCAAATAAAGAAACATTAAACGTTTTAAAAAAATCAAAAGTTTTACAAACAAAGGATGTTGGAACCGTAAAATTTGTTTTCAAAAAAAATATGGTTAACATTTTCAAATGTTTACCATATATTATTGTAGAACGCTAATGCATGCAAGGCGTTTTAATATAGATGAGGGAGCTTTAGAGCTTCCTTTTTTTAAAATTTTCGGTATAACCCAATTGCTTTTCCCAAAATAGAACAATTTTTTAAAATAATAGGTTTCATTGTATCGTTTTCTGGTTGCAACCTAATACAATTTGTTTCTTTATAAAAGGTTTTTAAAGTAACCTCGTTTTCTTCAGTCATTGCAACAACCATATCACCGTTTTTTGCTACGTTTTGTCTTTGCACAATAACGATATCACCATCAAAGACCCCAGCATTTATCATGCTTTCACCACTTACTTTTAAAGTAAAAACTTCTTCTTTTTTTGGAATTAAGTATGCTGGTAATGCAAAAAATTCATTTGGTGTTTCGATTGCTTCAATAGGTGTTCCAGCTGTTATTTTACCAAGAAGTGGAACTTCTACAATGTCGTCTTTTATGTATTCATTTCCAACGAGTAGTTCAAGTGAACGATATCTTGAGTTTGTTTTTTTTATGTATCCTTTTGATTCTAGTGACGTTAAGTGGGAATGAATAGTAGCAGGTGAGTTAAGACCTAATGCTTTTCCAATTTCTCTTATTGCAGGTGGATAACCATTTGTAGCAACATAACTTTTTACATAATCAAGAACTTCATTTTGTCTAGTAGTTAGTTTTTCCATGTTACCTCCTTATTTATAAATATATGTTATCATATTTACTTTACAAAGTCAAACGTTTGTTCACTTTATTGTGTTGACTCGAACAAATGTACGTAGTATAATTTAGCTATAATATAAGAAGGAGTGATGTAAATGAAAAATTTAAAAGCATATAGAGGTATTGCTATATTCTGTGCTACTTTAGCAGCTATAAACGTTACTTGGGTTTTAAACTGCGAAGAAGTGAAAAGTACTAAAGATAATCACGCTATTGTTTTAAATACGCAAAATAATATTGATTAAAGTACCTTTTTGCCTTATAATGAAGGTAAGAATAGAAAGGGCTTTTTTATGGATGATAGAAAGATAATTAACGCAATAAAAGCTTTATCAATAGCAGAAATAAATAAGGCTAAAAGTGGACATGTAGGTATTACTTTAGGTGCTGCACCAATTCTTTATACGCTATATTCAAGGCATATGAACATTGATACTAGTAACGAAAAATGGATAAATAGAGATAGGTTTATAATGTCTGCAGGTCATGGATCAGCTTTGTTATATGCAACATTATATATGTCTGGTTTTGAATTAACAATTAATGATTTAAAAAACTTTAGGCAGTTAGGTTCAAAAACCCCAGGACATCCTGACGTTCTTAAAACCCCTGGAGTTGATATGTCAACTGGTTTGTTAGGACAAGGTTTTGCTAGTGCGGTTGGTATTGCATCTGCAGAAAAATATTTATCAGAAAACTTTAATAATCTTTTTAATTATTATACATACGTATTATGTAGTGATGGTGATCTAATGGAAGGTATTTCTTATGAAGCATCATCACTAGCAGCTACGCTTAAATTAGGTAAATTGATTGTACTTTATGATTCTAATGATGTTTGTCTTGATGGAAAACTTACGGAAACGTTCAATGAAAACGTCCTTAAACGCTTTGATGCAATGGGATGGCATACGCAGTATGTACAAGATGGTGATAACCCTCTTTTAATTGATGTTGCTATATCAAAGGCAAAAAGCATAATTAATAAACCTTCTATTATTGAAATAAAAACAATAATAGGCAAAGGTTCATTGTTGGAAGGAACAAATAAAATTCATGGATCAAATTTAACAAACAATGATATTAAACAGTTAAAAAACAAACTTGATATTAATGAAAGTTCTTTTTCTCATATAAGTGTATATAAAAAGGAAATGAGTACGTTTATTAAGGATAGAAACGCTCATCAAAATAAGAATTGGGAAATCAAATATAAAGCTTATTTAAACACCACTAGCAGTAAAAATTCAAACTTTCTTAATTCATTTATGAATAAGCAGAAATATGATGTCAAACAAATGGTTAAAGACCTAACATTTGAAAATGAAAGCTTGTGTTTGAATAATCAAAAAATAATGGAGGCAATTGCTAAAAATTGCTTATCATTTTTAGGAGGAAGTGCAGATGTATCTACTTCTACTAAAACTTATTTAACTGGTTTTGAAAATTTTAATAATAAAAATTACGCAGGAAGGAACATAAATTTTGGGGTTAGGGAAAGTCTTATGGGAGCTTTTATTAACGGACTTTCTATTTCAGGATTAACTCCTTTTGCGGCAACGTTTTTATCGTTTGCAGATCATTTAAAGCCATCAATTAGAATGGCATCTTTAATGAATTTACCATCTGTTTATATATTTACTCATGATTTACTTACTGTTGCAGAAGATGGGCCAACTCATCAGCCAATAGAACAGTTGGCAATGCTTAGAAGTATCCCTAATCATTATACGTATCGTCCATCTGATTCAAAGGAATTAATTGGGTGCTGGCAAAACATATTAAATAGTAGAAAACCAAGTTCATTAATTATTTCCAAAAACTTATGTAAGGAAAAAGAAAGTACTAATATTTCCGAAGTGAAAAATGGTGCTTACATAGTAAAAAAAGAAGTAAAAAGACTATGTGGTATTATAATTGCAACGGGTCTAGAAGTTGATGTTGCTTTGGAAGTAAGCAATGAATTAATGAAAAAAGGATATGATTTAAGAATTGTAAGTATGCCTTGTATGGACTTGTTTGAAGAACAAAGCGAAAAGTATCGACAAGACATTTTACCAATTGGTTATAAAACTTTTGTTATTGAAAGACTATCATCTTTTGGATGGGAAAAATATGTATATAATAATAAATATTTAATTACTATGGATGAATTTGGAATGAGTGGTAAAAAAGATGATATATTAAAAGAAAGGAAATTGGATGTTGATTCCATTATAAAAAGAGTAGAAAAGTTATTAAAATGAAAAAGTTTATTTTTCATTTTTCATTATATTCATTTTAATTAATTAATATTGTAATATTTTATAATGATGATAAAATAAGAAGATAAGGTGGTATTATATATGCAAAATATGTTAGGAGAAATATTTCTAAGTCAATTTTATAGAGATTTGCATAATAGTGATGAAGTAATGCATGTTGCTTTATCTAGTGATAAAAAACTTAAAAGAATAAAAAAATATCTTGAATATTTAGAAAAAACTCATAATAAAGTTTTAGCAAGTCATAGAAAAAACGACTTAAAACTTCTTAAACAGACATATTACAAAAAGTATGTTATTAATGAAGTGGATATTCCTGATAAATATTATGCTATTAAAAACAATATTGATTTAGAAAAAACTCAACTTAGTGAAGTTTTAAATCCACAATTAAAAAAAGAGCAAGGTCAGGTTATAATAAACAATCAAAAAGCGTCGCTTGATGTATGGCTTGATTATTTTTTAAGTGAAGAATCATCAATTTATCCATTTTGGGTAAAGTACTGGGCGTTTCAAGGAATGCTTCAACTTGGAAAATATGATAAAAACAGTCATAAATTTAGTAGAAGAACTAAAGATACAACTTCTATGTTTCCAGAGCTTAATAAAGAAGCTTTATCTTTAACGATTGATGAGCTAATACATTTTTTAGAAAAAAATGGTAATAGAAATATTAATGATAATATTTTTAAGAATTTACTTATAAGTGGAAGTTTTGCAAAGTTATATGAGTATGTAATAACTAAATTATTATTAAACGATGATTCTATTATAACAACAAATTCTGGAAAATGGATAAAATATGATTGTGGTAGCAACCATATGGAGCTTGTAAAATCTTTATCAGGTTATAATACGGGGTGGTGTACAGCAGGTGAAGGTACCGCTAAAGAATTATTATCAAAATATGATATTTATGTTTATTATTCGTATGATGCTAATAATGAGCCCTTAGTTCCCAGACTATCAATAACTGTTTCAAAAAACAAACTATTAGAAATTAGGGGAATTTATAAAGATCAAAACATTGAACCTGGTATGGAAAAGATTGTTGCTCATAAAGCTAATGATTTTTTGAATAATGAAAAATATTTAATGGCAGCAAAAGACATGGAAAATTTAAGCTTTATTTATGATAAACATCTTGATGAAGAATTAACATTAGATGA
>JAVWDK010000041.1:0-7762 GCA_036642175.1 Bacilli bacterium | reverse complement strand
TTAAAAGAGCTGGATTTGTAACAAGAGATCCTCGTGGTAAAGAAAGAAAAAAACCTGGATTAAAAGCTGCACGTCGTGCTCCTCAATTTTCAAAAAGATAATTATTTCATTAAAAAGTTCAACACAGGTTGGACTTTTTTTGAATGAATCTTTACTTAAAACATATAATATGGTATTCTTATATTAAGTGAGGGAAACCATAATTGAATAAAACAGTATATAAATTACTAAAAAGCATGTTTGAAAGTCTAGATCAAAAGAAGAAAGAAAAAATTGTAAAATTAGTTGAAACTAACTTGAGTGAAGATCAAGTTTTTCAGTATAATACACAATTTAATAGTAAAGGAAAAAGATATCTTACAGAAAATGAAATCAAACACAATATATTAAGTAAATATAAAAATCTTTTTTCTTTAGAAGAATATCATTACTATTTAAATTTACTAAGTTTAAAAATTTTCTTAAAAAAATAGGGAAAATTGATTTATTATGTTTTTAATAAATGGTTTAGCACTCCGGAAGTAATCGATACATATATTTATATGTGCTTAGAATTAATAAATTCTAACACCACTCTCTGTAGTGCAGCTAATAACAATTTACTATTATATCAAAGATTTATTTTAATTTTAATTTGTGCTTTTAGTACGAACGAAGTGAATAAGAAAGGAGTGTTAGAAATTTATGAATAAAATTGTAATAATTGGCTGTGGTAACGTCGGAATGAGTTATGCTTATGCTCTATTAAATCAAAGAACTAATGTTAGTGATTTAGTTTTAATTGATTTAAATGTGGATAAAGTTATCGGTGAAGTAATGGATTTAAATCATTGTTTAGCTTTTGCTCCTTCTAAAATAAATATTAAAGCCGGAAAATATAATGATTGTAAAGATGCTAGTATTGTTTGTATAGCAGCTGGCGCTAATCAAGGTCCTTTTGAAACAAGAATGGACTTAATTAAGAAAAATAGCGAGATTTTCAAAATAATTGTAAAAGAAGTTATGAATAGTGGTTTCAATGGAATATTTTTAGTGGCAACTAATCCTTTAGATATTATGACATATATTACATGGAAAGAATCAAAACTTCCTACTAGTAAAGTAATTGGCTCTGGGACTAGTTTAGATACATCTCGATTACGTTATATCGTCGGTGATAAATTACAAATTAGCCCTAAGAATGTTCATGCTTATGTAATTGGTGAACATGGAGATTCTGAATTTGTACCATGGAGTAATGCTAACATTGGTCTACAAAATATCAAAGATTTTTTAACTGAAAAAGAACTGAATGATATTTATATTAATGTAAGAGATGCTGCTTATCAAATAATAAGTAAAAAAGGAGCAACTTGTTATGGAATAGGAATGTGCTTAGTAAGAATAACAAATGCTATATTAGGAAATGAAAATAGTATCATAACTGTTTCTACTTATGATAAAATAAACAATCTCTTTATTGGATTACCAGCAATTATTAACAAAGATGGTATTAAAGAAACTGTTCACATAAATTTAAATACAGACGAAACAAGTAAGCTTGAAAATTCAATAAATGTAATTAAAGAAGCAATAAATAAGTTAGGTGAGTAAAATGCAAATAAGTAACGAATGGGAAGATTATGAAATAATTAATGCCGGAAATGGTGAAAAATTAGAAAGATGGGGTACTATTTTTTTAAGAAGACCTGATTTACAAGCAATGTGGAGTTCAAACAATGATTTATGGAATAAGGCTGATGGTATTTATTATCGTTCAGATAAAGGTGGAGGATATTGGGATTTTATAACTGTTATTCCTGAATTTTGGACAATCAATTATAAACAATTAACATTTAAAGTATGTCCAACTGGATTTAAACATACAGGACTATTTCCTGAGCAAGCAATTAACTGGGATTTTATGATAAATAAAATTAAAAATAGTAATAGACAAGTAAAAGTGTTAAATCTTTTTGCTTATACAGGTGGTGCAACGATGGCTTGTTTATCAGCTGGTGCTTCAGTAACTCATGTTGATGCCTCTAAAGGAATGGTACAATGGGCTAAGGAAAATGCCAAACTTTCTAAATTAGAAAATAGTGATGTAAGATATATAATTGATGATTGTTTAAAATTTGTTGAGCGAGAAGCAAGACGAGGGAATACTTATGATGCAATTATAATGGATCCACCTAGTTATGGTAGAGGACCGAATGGTGAACTTTGGAAAATTGAAGATAATTTATCCTTATTAATAAATTCGTGTCAAAAAATATTAAGTGCAAAACCTTTGTTCTTTTTAATTAATTCATATACAACAGGCATATCAAGTACTACTTTATATAATATATTAAAAACTACAATAGAAGTAAAATATAAAGGAAAAATTGAACATGGTGAAATAGGATTATCAGTTAAAAATGAAAAATTAGTATTATCGTGTGGAATATATGCCAGGTGGGAATGTGATTAAAATTATTTATGAAGATAATCATTTATTAGTAGTTCAAAAACCTATTAATATTTTAGTTCAAGCTGATAATACAAATGATTTAGATTTATTAACAATGTTAAAACAATATTTAAAAGAAAAATATAACAAGTCTGGTAATGTATATTTAGGGCTTGTCCATCGCTTGGATAGACCTGTTGGAGGAGTCATGGTGTTTGCTAAAACAAGTAAATCGGCAGCAAGATTAAATGAGCAAATAAGAACGCATCAATTTAATAAAATTTATTATGCGATTGTAAATGGTAATTTTGACGGTAGTAAAGGAACTATGGAAGACAAATTATTAAAAAATTCCAATACAAATATAAGTACTATTTCAGAGTATGGAAAAGAATCTAAACTAGAATATGAGGTTATTAGCAATATAGAAGGATTAACTTTAGTAAAAATAAACTTATTAACAGGAAGATCTCATCAAATAAGAGTACAATTTTCAGTAAGAAATACTCCACTATATGGTGATCAAAAGTATAATAAGAAAGCTAAAACAGGCGAACAATTAGCTCTTTTTGCTTATTCGGTATCAATAATTCACCCTGTTACAAAAGAAAAAATGACATTTTGTTGCGAATTACCAACTTATTATCCATGGAAATTATTTAACATCATATAAAATGCAATAACCAATTTTTAATACATATATTTAACTAGGTGATATAATGCTTAGATATAAAATATGTGTTTTATTTTTATTTATAATAGGACTATGCACGTTTTCTTTTTTTCAAGTTGATGCTGAAGAACCTCAATTAATTGGTAAAATAATTTATTTGGATGCTGGCCATGGTGGTATAGACCCTGGAGCCTTATATAAAAATATTAAAGAAAAAGACATAAATTTACAAATAGTATTAAAATTAAAAGAGTCTTTAGAAAAAAAAGGAGCAACTGTATATTTAACAAGATATGGTGATTATGATTTATCTCTTCCTAATGCTATTAACAGTAAAAGAAGCGATTTGTCAAGAAGAGCAAATATTATAAATGATTCATTATGTGATATATATATTTCTGTTCATTTAAATGCAGAAATATCAAACAGTTGGAATGGAGCTCAAATATTTTATGATAATGTAAATAAAAATAATGAAAAATTAGCTCAGATTATGCAAGAAGAATTCAAAAGAAGTACTAAAACAAAAAGAAAATATAAATTGATTAATGAAATGTACATGTTTAAAAGAATAAAAAGAGTTGGGATATTAATTGAAGCTGGATTTATTACTAATCCTAATGAACGATATATATTAAGAAAAGATTGGTATCAAACTAAAATAGTAAATATTATAAATAATGGAATTTTAAAATATTTTTCACAAATTTAACACAAAAAAACCATACTTTTTAGCTTTCTTTGTGCTATAATTATCAAAGGTGAGAGTATGAGCAACAAAATATTTAAGAATTTAGATGAGCAAGTTGAAATATTACGTGATAAAGGGCTAATTATTAATGATCAAGAATATGCCAAAAAGGTATTATTACGTGAAAACTATTTTTTTATTAGTGGATATCGCCATTTATTAATGCAAAATTATAAGGATAATAAATTTATAAAAGGTGCTACTTTTGAAGAACTGCATAGTATTTTTTTGTTTGACCGAGAATTAAGAAATATTATGTTTAAAAATATTTTAGTAATTGAAAACAATATTAAGTCTATAATAAGTTATCAGTTATCAAAAAAATATGGGTTTAAAGAAAAAGACTATTTGAATGTTACAAATTTTACACAAGATAAACTTAAAGAAAATCAAGTATATGATGTAATAAATAAAATGAAAAGACAAATAAGAGTTAACGGTAAACAGCATACTGCAACACTTCATTACTTAAATAATTATGGTTATATTCCAATGTGGATTTTAGTTAAAGTATTATCATTTGGAATTGTTTCAGAATTATATAGCATATTAAAAATAGAAGACCAATTAGTAATTTCTGATAATTATAAGCAAGATCCATCAACGTTAGCTCTTTATTTATCACTGTTATCAAATTATCGAAACTTATGTGCTCATGAAGATATATTATATGATCATCGTACAGGCCGATTTATTCCTGATACAAAATATCATTATCAAATGAATATACCAATGAATGATGATGGATATATATATGGTAAAAACGATTTATTTGCCCTTATTATAATAATGAAAGAAATGTTTACACAAGAAGAATTCACAGATTTAATTAATGAAGTAGAATATATAATAGGACAACTAGATAGTCGTATTGAAGTTACACCAATAAATGTAATTTTAAATAAAATAGGATTTCCAGATAACTGGAAAGATATAAAGGAACTATAGGAGGAGTTATGAAAAACAAAATTTCTTATATTTTAATTGGAATAGGGATATTTTTTTCTGGTATTATTGGAACTTACACAATTATGAAAAATATGCCTAAAGAAATCATCGAAAAAACAGAAAAAGTTGTATCAGTTACAGAAGCAAATACAATTAAAAGTTCAATATCTAAGATATATGATGCTACAATATTAGTTGAAGCATATCAAAAAAATAATTTATCATCAACAGGAACAGGCTTTGTTTATAAAAAAGATAATAATTATGGATATATAATAACTAATAATCATGTAATTGACAAAGCAACATCGGTAAAAATACTAGATAATTATGGAAATAAAGTTGACGGAAAAGTTCTTGGCAGTGATGAATTTGCTGATATTGCAGTAATAAGAATTGATAAAAGTGCAGTCTTACAAGTGGCTGAAATTGGCAAAAGTTCAGAATCTGAAATTGGTGATACCTTATTTACTGTTGGTTCTCCGTTAGGCTCAAAATATCTTGGAACGGTAACAAAAGGTATTCTTTCTGGAAAAGAACGTTTAGTATCAGTAGATTTATCAACCGGATCATTTTTAATTGAAGCGTTACAAACAGATGCCGCAATAAACCCAGGTAATAGCGGTGGACCTTTATGTAATATTGATGGAAAAGTTATTGGTATTAATTCTTTAAAATTAGTTGAGGATGAAATAGAAGGAATGGGATTTGCTATTCCAATTGAAACTGTTATGGCAATTATTGATAAGTTAGAGGCAAATGAAAAAATTGTTCGTCCATATTTAGGTGTTCAATTAATCGATGCAACAAATATGTATCAATTATTTTATAATCGAATTACAATTAGTGAAAAAGTAACTAGTGGTGCAGTTGTAGCTTATGTCGAAGATAAAAAGCCAGCTGATAAAGCCGGTCTTAAAAAAGGTGATGTTATAGTAGAAATGAATGGAATTAAAATCGAAGATTCATCCAAATTTCGCTATACATTGTATAAATTTAATATAGGTGATAACATTAAAGTGAAATATTATCGTGGTGATGATTTAAAGGAAACAACTATTACGTTATCTGATAAAGTTGGATAGGTTTGATTACGTCAAACCTTTTACATTAATTTCACATAATTTTTTTAGCACTCGGTGTTGACAATTGCTAAAAAAATAGTATAATTAAAAATGATTGATATCAAGGAGGAATGAAATGAAAAAAAAAGAATTTAAATCAGAGTCTAAAAGATTATTAGAGTTAATGATTAACTCAATTTATACGAATAAGGAAATATTTTTAAGGGAACTTATTTCTAATGCTAGTGATGCGATGGATAAATTAAAATATTTATCTCTTACTGATAAAACAATAAAGTTAGAAAATGAGGCTTTTATAAAAATAGATTTTGATAAAGAGAAAAAAACTCTAACTATTACTGATAATGGTTGTGGCATGAATAAGACAGAATTGGAAAACAATTTAGGTACGATTGCAGAAAGTGGATCTTTGGCTTTTAAAAAAGAAAATAGTAAAAAAGAGGATCTTGATATAATAGGCCAATTTGGAGTCGGATTTTATTCGGCATTTATGGTAAGTAATAAAATTGTTGTTGAAACAAAAAAATATAATGATGAGCAGTCTTATGTTTGGGAATCTAGTGGTAGTGAAGGTTATACAATTATAGAAGGAAATAAATTTACTACTGGAACAACAATTACACTTTATTTGAAAGAAGAAGATAATGAATATTTGGATGAATATCGTTTAAAAGAAATCGTTAAAAAATATTCAGATTATATAAGATATCCAATTAAGATGGAAGTAGAACATGAACATTTAAAAGAAGGCTCTAAAGAAGAATATGAAAAATCAAAAGAAATTGAAATAATAAATAGCATGGTTCCAATTTGGAAAAAAAGTAAAAACGACATAACTGAAGAAGAATATAATACTTTTTATAATGATAAATTTTTTGATTATGATAAGCCTTTAAAAGTTATTCATAGTGTAGTAGAAGGAACAACTAGTTATAAGTCAATAATATATATCCCTGCCCATGCACCGTATGATTTTTATACAAAAGAATATGAAAAAGGTCTTGAATTGTATTCTAATGGTGTAATGATTATGGAAAAGTGTTCAGACTTATTACCTGATTATTTTAGTTTTGCTAAAGGATTAGTTGACAGTGAAGATTTATCTTTAAATATTTCTAGGGAATTATTACAACATGATAAGCAGTTAAAAGTAATAGCTAAAAGTATTGAAGGAAAAATAAAAAAAGAGTTAGAAAATATGCTGAAAAATAGTCGTGATGATTATGAGAAGTTTTTTAAAACTTTTGGGATACAGTTAAAGTTTGGTGTTTATAATAATTATGGAGCAAATAAAGAAGATTTGAAAGATTTACTATTATTTTATTCATCAAAAGAAAAAAAACTTATTACTTTAAAAGAGTATATTTCAAGAATGAAAGAAAATCAGGAAGTAATTTATTTTGCTAGTGGTGAAACTATTGACAAAATAGATTTATTACCACAAGTTGAAATTATTAAAGAAAAAGATTTTGAAATTCTTTATTTAACCGAATATGTTGATGAATTTGCAATAAATATGATAAAAGAATATGATAAAAAGAATTTTATGAATGTATGTAATAATAAACTAGATTTGGATACAGAAGAAGAAAAAAAGCAGATAAATGAAATTAATGAAAAAAACAAAGAAATGTTAGAATTAATGAAAGAAAGCATAGGGGGTGATATAGAAAATATTAGATTCACGCATAGACTTAAAAATCATCCAGTTTGTTTAGTTAGTGATGGTGAAATATCTGTAGAAATGGAAAAAGTAATCAATGCTATGCCAACTGATGAAAAAGTAAAAGCAAGTAAGACTTTGGAGATAAATGAGAATCATGAAATAGTAAACAAGTTAAAAAAACTATATGATGAAGATAAGGAACAAT
>JAVWDK010000040.1:0-7820 GCA_036642175.1 Bacilli bacterium | reverse complement strand
ATAGAGAGAATTTTCGAGTCTCTCCATTAATTCGTTAGTTTGTGATTTTATCCTGTAAAATGTACACTTTATTATATATTAAATCTTAGGTATGATATAATATTGTTATGCACAAAATGGAGGAAGTATGAAAATAGGAATACCAAGAGCATTTTTATATTATCGTTATCAATATCTTTGGGAAGTTTTTTTTAAAGAACTTGGCTGTGAAATAGTATTAAGTCCAGAAACAAATAAAAAAATAATTAAAACTGGTTCTTATTATTCCATTGATGAAAGCTGTTTATCATCTAAAATATATTTAGGTCATGTGGAATCACTAATAAATAAATGTGATTATATATTAATTCCACGAATTGCTACATATGGAAGAAATCAAATTGTTTGTTCAAAATTTCAATCAGCCTATGATGTAGTAAAAAATGTATTTAAAGATAAAGAAATAAAGATATTAGACTATAATATTGATTATCAAAAAAAGCAAACAGAGTTCAAAGCTTTCTTTAAAATGGGTCATAAATTAAAAAAGAAAAAATTTGAAATATTGAGAGCATATTTTATGGCAAAACAAGCCGAAAAAATAAAACATGAAATGAGTGTAGAAAAGCAACAAGAACTTTTAAAAAAAGATAAAATAAAAATATTACTAGTAGCACATTCATATAATATATATGATAAATATATTGGAGAACCAATAATTAATTACTTAAAAGAACTAGATGTTATTCCAATAATTGCAGAAATAGTTAATCGTGATGATGCAGTTAAAAAAGCCAAAGAAATAAGTCCTACCTTGAAATGGAATTATAATAAAGAATTATTAGGTGCAATAGAGATATATAAGAAAAATGTTGATGGAATTATTCTAATCACTTCTTTTCCGTGTGGACCGGATTCATTAGTAAATGAATTAATTATTAGAAAAATAAAAGACAAACCAACAATAAGTCTAATTTTGGACGAACAAGAAGGGACAGCAGGAAGAGAAACACGATTAGAAAGTTTTATAGATATTATTAAACTTAAAAAGGAAGATGCAAATGATAAAGAGAAAAATTAGTTTTCCACATTTTGGCAATTATTCTGTTCCATTTGGATATTTTATAAAAAATGTTTTTGATGCTGATTTTCAACCTGCTCCACCAATAACTAAAAGAACATTAGAATTAGGCAGTATAAATAGTCCGGATTTTGTATGTTCGCCATTTAAGTATAATCTTGGTAATTATATAGAAGCACTTGAACAAGGAGCTGATACATTAATTCAAATTGGTGGTGTTTGTCGACTTGGATACTATGGAGAATTACAGGAACAAATATTAAGAGATTTAGGTTATAACTTTGATTTTATAAATTTATCTAGTATGAATATTCATAATCCTAAATCGGTATGGTCTGAACTTAAAAGATTTAATAAAAAATTGTCTTTAAAAAATGTAAGTAAAACTATTTTTATTTGTATGGAAATGGTGGAAGAAATGGATTTTTTGGAAAAATATATTAGAAAAAATGTTGGCTTTGAAATAATTATTGGTTCTTTAGACATTTTATATAAAGAATACTTAACTAAAATAAGTCAGATTACCACAAGAAAACAATTAAAAAAAATTTACAAAGAGTATTTAAATAAAATAGAGAAAGTAAAATTAAATAAACCTAAAAATCTTCTTAAAGTAGGAATAGTTGGAGAATATTATACAATTATGGAACCTTTTAGTAATCATTTTTTAGAAAGAGAACTTGCTAGTAAAGGAATATATGTGACAAGGAATATTGACGTTTCTAGTACTATCTTTCATAGAAAAATACCCAAAATATTAAAAAAAATAAGTAAATATGTAAAATATGATATTGGGGCAACGGGAATAGACACAGTAAACAGTGCTTTATTAATGGCTAAAAAAGGTTATGATGGAATAATTCATGTTAAGTCTTTTGGTTGTACCCCTGAAATAGATACAATGACAATTTTGCAAAATATTAGTCAAGATTACAAAATACCGATTATATATTTTAGCTTTGATTCACAAACGAGTGAAACAGGAATAAAAACAAGGTTAGAAGCATTTAATGATATGATTGTAATGAGAAAGGAACGAAAATGATGAAAAAAGCTTATCTTGGAGTTGATATAGGATCAATTTCAACTAAAGCAGTTGTAATAGATGAAAGTAATAAAGTATTAGCTGAAAAATATTTATGGACAGAAGGCAATCCTATCGGTGCTGTTAAAAAATTAATTAAAGAATTAGAAAGTCAATTTGATAAAAAGCAGTATCAAATAGTAGGAGTTGGAACAACTGGCAGTGCTAGAAAATTAATTGGTGTTATACTTAGAGCTAATGTTGTTAAAAATGAAATAACTGCTCATGCCATTGGAACAACTGCATTATATCCAGATGTTAGAACTATTTTTGAAATAGGTGGACAAGATTCCAAAATAATTTTAATTGAAAACGGAATTGTAATTGATTATGCAATGAATACTTTATGTGCAGCAGGAACTGGTTCTTTTTTATCTAGTCAAGCTAAAAGATTGGGATTAGAAGTTGAAGAATTCGGGCCATTGGCTTTAAAAAGTAAAAATCCCACTAATATTGCTGCAAGATGTACTGTATTTGCAGAAAGTGATTTAGTTCATAAAGCTCAAATTGGGCATTCTAAAGAGGATATTGTTGCAGGACTTTGTAAGGCTGTTGTTACCAATTATTTAAATAATGTTGGTAAAGGCAAAAAAATAATTGCGCCTATTGTTTTTCAAGGCGGAGTAAGTAAAAATGTTGGTGTCATAAAAGCTTTTGAAACAGCTACTTCAAATAAAATAATTGTTGATGAAAATAGTCATTTAATGGGAGCAATAGGAGTCGCTATTTTGGCCAGAAAATCTGGTGAAGAAAGAAATTTTGAATTTAATATTGCTGATATTACTTTTGAAACAAAAGGAGTTGAATGCAAGAAATGTGCCAATAACTGTGAGATAATATGTGTTTATAAAGATAAAGAATTAATTGATTCATGGGGTAATAAATGTGAAAATGGTGCTATAAACAAAAAAAATATGTCTTTACAAAAATAAAAAAAGTGCTATAATTTTAGTAGGAGGAATGAAATGAAAAAAACTACGATATTTAGATTAATTATTACATTATTAATAACAATGTTATTATATTATGTAATGTTGCCAGCTATAAACTTGTCATCGTCAGTATTTTGGTTATTCTTGATTTTAGTAATTATAATATATTATATGACATCAATAATTGCATTAAGAGAATTACCACAAACAATAATAAGAAAGTTTAATAATCCAAATGAACTAAAAAAGGGGTTGTTAGTTTTAATAATTCCCAGCATATTTTTATTAATAACACTAATAAATTTTATTAATTCACCATTTTTTACTGCTAAAAGTTATCATAATAGAATTACTATAAATGAAGATGGTAAATTTAATGAAGGAATAAAAAATGTTGACTTTAATATGCTACCATTACTTGACAAGTTTTCTAGTCAAAAATTAGGTGATCGTGTTATGGGGCAAATGCCTGAATTAGTATCACAATTTTATGTTTCAGATTTATATACACAAATAAATTATAATAATGATATTATTAGAGTAACACCACTTGAGTATAATGGTTTCTTTAAATGGTTTGCAAATAAAAAAGATGGTGTAAAAGGCTATATTACTGTTAATTCTGTAACCGGTGAGTCAAAATTAGTAAAACTTGATAAAGGCATGAAATATATGCCATCTGCATATCTTAACGATAATTTGTATCGTCATTTAAGATTTAATTATCCAACTGAAATATTTGGAAAAGAAAATTTTGAAATTGATAATGATGGAAATCCTTATTGGATTATACCAACTTTAAAATATACTGGTGTTGGTTTAAAAGAAGAAGTAACAGGTATTATTATGTTAAATCCAATAACAGGAGATTCAAAAAAGTATACAGTTAAGGATGTTCCAAAATGGGTTGATCATGTTTATCCTGCTGATTTAATTATTTCACAAGTTAATGATTGGGGTAAATATGTTAATGGTTATTTTAATGCTATCTTTGGACAAAAAGATGTAGTAAAAACGACTAGAGGCTATAATTATTTGGCTCAAAATGATGATATATATTTATATACAGGTATTACATCTGCTGCATCAGATGAATCAAATTTAGGATTTATATTAACTAATTTAAGAACAAAAGAAACGATTTTCTATGCAGTAGCTGGAGCTGAAGAATATTCTGCTATGGCTAGTGCTGAGGGACAAGTTCAACAAATGAAATATGTTGCTTCATTTCCACTTTTGATTAACTTAAATAGTAAACCAACTTATTTAATGAGTTTAAAAGATAATGCTGGATTAGTTAAAATGTATGCTTTTGTCGATGTTGTTGATTATCAAAAAGTTGTTGTAACTGATTCATCAAAAGGAATAGAAGAAGCTGCTAATAATTATTTAGGTAACTCTATTTATGATGAAAATGTTTTAGAAACAAAAGAAATTAAAATTGAATCAATAAAGACAACGTTAATTGATGGAAATACTTATTATTATATTATTTCTGAAGAAAATGATAAATTTAGAATTTCTATTAAAATAAATGAGAATATATTACCATTTATAAATATTGGTGATAAATTTAAAGTTACATATCAAAAAGGCGAAGTAAATAATATAACTAAAATTAATAAATAGACTATATAATTAGTCTTTTTTTTGTTATAATTAATAAGAAGAAATAAACTTTTTTTTAGAAAATTAATTATGACAAAAGAATTACTCAAAGGAGTAATATCAAATATAAAAAGGTTGTAATCATTCTAAATTGAATAAAAAGTATTATATGGATATTTATATTTCTTTAGTAAATGAAAGTATAAAAAGATAGTAATGTAGATTTACTTATTAATAATAATTATTATAAAATAGTGTACATTATCATAGAAAGAGTTGATAAAATTGAAAAAAGACACATTTATTAAAGGAGCACTAGTATCAACGATTTGCATTGTATTAAGTAAAATATTAGGAATAATTTATGTTATTCCTTTTAACAATATTATTGGTAAACAAGGAGGGGCATTATATGGCTATGCTTATAATATATACATATTATTTTTAAATTTGTCTACAGTAGGAATTCCTTTAGCTGTATCTAAAATAGTTAGTGAATATAATACATTAGGATATCATGATGTGAAAAGAAGAACTTATAAGCAGGCTATTATAGTAACAAGTATAATGTCTGTTATAACGACTATTATTTTATATGTATTTGCGTATGACATTGCAGTACTAATAAAAGGTGGTGTAAGTGGTGGAAATTCTTTAGAAGATATTGCGTTTGTTATTAAAATAAGCGCTAGTGCAATTTTTTTCGTTACAATATTAAGCGATATGAGAGGATTTTTACAAGGACAAAAGTATATTACTAGTTCATCAATAAGTGAAGTGGTAGAACAATTAGTAAGAATTATTATAATTATTTTTGGAAGTTATATTTTTGTAAAATTATTTGGTATAAAAGAAGCTGTTGGTATTGCTATATTTGGGGCAACAGTTGGTGCCATTGCAGCACTAATTTATTTGGCGATTAAAGGTAAAAAAGAATTAAAAATTAAAGATATTAATTATGATATTAAAGAAGAAGAAAAAAAAATTACTAATAAAGTTTTACTAAAAAAAATTATTATTTGTACAATCCCTTTTATAATATTAAGCGTTATAGTATCATTATATACATCTGTTGATATGTTTACGGTAATTAAAACATTAGTTAATAGTATCGGAGTGAATGCCAATGATGCTGAATATGTAATGAGTTGTATATCTACTTGGGGAGCAAAATTAAATGTCATTGTAACGTCTATATCTTCGGGAATTGTGGTAAGTTTACTTCCTAATATTACTAGTGATTTTGCTATAAATAATTACAAGGCTATTTGTGATAAAACTAATAAAACTATTCAGATTATTTTATTATTGGTTATTCCAATGGTATTTGGATTAAGTTTTTTAGCTAGTCCTGTATGGAATTTATTTTATAATAATAATCCTTTAGGAGTAGAAGTCTTTTCATATAGTATCTTTACTGCTTTATTTAGTGGATTATTTATTAATATAAATGTTATATTACAAGGTGCTAGTCGTTATAAAGTAATCTATATTGAATTAATAAGTGGATTATTATTTAAAATAGTAATGAATGTACCTTTTATAATTTTGTTTTCTAAATTGGGATTCCCAGCAATATATGGTGCAATTAGTGCAACAATACTTGGATATTTAATTTCTATTATTTTAGGATTAATTGATTTAAAAAAGGCTTTTAAAATTAAATATAAAGAATCAATTAAAGTTTTAATTGTTTCATTAGCAGCTAGTATAATTATGATATTAATTTTATATTTATTAAAACAGTATATTCCAATTACTAATCTAGGAAAATTAAAATCATTATTAGTTGTAATACTTTATGGAATAATTGGACTTATTATATACATTATAATAATTGTAAAAACAGGAATATTTAAGCAAATATTTGGTAATAGATTGAAAGGGTGACAAAATGAAATTTTTAGAATTAGAAGAACAAGAGTATAAGAACTTTGTTGAAAAAAGTCTGTTAAAAAGTTTTTATCAGGTTAAAAATATGGATAAATTGAGCGAAAAAAAAGGTTATATATCTTATTATGTTGGCATTAAAGAAAATAATATAATTGTATGTGCAACTAGACTAATGGCTAAAAAAAATAAAATCGGACAAGTTTATTTTTATGCACCAAGAGGCCCGATAATGGATTTTAATAATCAAACATTATTAAAGTATTTTACTAAAGAAATTAAAAAATTTATTAAACATAATCACGGATATGTTCTTCATATTGATCCTTTAGTTATAAATAAGGAAAGAGATATTGATGGAAATATTAAAGAAAATGGAATAGATAATTTAAAAATAATTCAACAATTAAAAGATTGTGGCTATATTCATAATGGACTTGTAATTGAAAACAATCTTCAAAGTCAGGGAAGATGGCATTTTGTTCTTGATATTAAAAATAAAAGTATGGAAGAACTATATGATAAAATGCGAGATAGTACTAAAAGAAAAATTAGAAAAGCCATTAAAAGTGGTGTTGAAATAAGAGAATTAGATTATTCTGAAATAGGTGAGTTTAAAAAGATAACTTCTAAAACTAGTTCAAGGAAACAATTTGCTGATAAAAGTTTAGATTATTATAAAACAATGTATGAAATATTTAATTTGACTGGTAATGTAAAATTTTTATTAGCTAGATTAAATGTAAAAAAGTATGTTCAAAGTGTTGAATTTGAAATTAATGTTGAGAGTAATAATAGAAATAAAAAAAATGCTAATAAAGAAAAAATAGAGGAAAATATAAGAATTTTGAATGATAAATTAGATAAAGCAAGAGAGATTTTGCAACATAAAGATTATATTAATTTATCAGTTGCAATGTTTATTTTGTATGGAAAAGAGATTGATTATTTATTTGGAGGAAGTTATAAAGAGTATTTATATTTATATTCTCCATATTTATTGCAAGATTATATGATAAGATATGGTGTTGATAATAAGTATGAGAAGTATGATTTTTATGGAATTGTTGGAAGTTTTAATAAAAATGATCCGTCTTATGGTGTATATGATTTTAAAAAAGGATTTGGAGGTTATGTTGAGGAATATATTGGTGATTTTTATTTGCCAATAAATTGGTTTTATAAGATAAATAAGATTATTGAAAGTTTTAAAAAATAGTATGTTTATTACTAACTATGTGTTTAC
>JAVWDK010000039.1:0-7932 GCA_036642175.1 Bacilli bacterium | reverse complement strand
ATAATGATGGTAATTTAGATACTTTAAAAGAAGGAACTGCTAAAATTAAAATAAGCACGAAAAATCAAAATAAAGAAATAAAAGTTATTGTAACTAATAACGAAATAGACTTAGAAAATATGATTTTTATAGAAGAAAAAGTAAATTTAAATGTAAATGAAAAATATTTATTAGAAATAAAAACCTATCCAGAAAATGCATTAACATCAGATTTGCAATGGACTAGTGAAAATGAAAACATTGTTAAAATAACCGATGGATATCTTGAAATATTAAATCCTGGTACTTCCCAAATAACTGTTTCCAAAAAAATAGGTGATAAAGAAATTAGTGCTAGAATAAAAGTAAATTCTGGCAATAAAAATGCAGTAGAAGTAAAAAGCCTTGATTTTGAAGAAGAAATAATTACATTAGGTTTAAATGAAAGTTACCAATTAAGTCCGATAATAAAGCCTGATAATGCTTCAAAACAAATAGAATATAAAATATTAGATGAATCTATAATTGATATAGATGAATTAGGTGTTATTAAAACAAAAAAGAAAGGGATAACTTCTGTAATTGCTCTAGCAAATAATGAAAAAAGCAAAATTATAGAAGTTAAAGTTGAAACTAAAGAAGATGGTTTAACTATAAATAAAAAAGAAATAAGTATTGCAAAAGAAGAAAATTATCAATTAAAAAGTAATTATGTAAGTAATATTGAATGGTATAGTAGTAATAATAAAATTGCTATTGTTGATCAAAAAGGATACGTAAGAGGAATTAATAATGGTGAAGCTATTATTACGGTTATTAATAATTATGGAAGAATGGATACTGTTAAAGTAAATGTAAAAGGAAATGGTGTTCCAGTATCAAAAATACTTGTAAATAAAGATCAAATTACAATTCAAACCGGAAAAAGTTATAAGTTAAAGGCAGAAATAATACCTAAAAATGCTACTAATAAAGAAATCACTTGGGAAACAATGGATAATAGAATAGCTCAAGTAACTGATGATGGAATGATTGTTGGTAAAATAGAAGGAAATACTGTAATAACTGGCTATTCAAGCAATAACAAGCAAGTAGTAATTAGAGTATTTGTTACTAAAGGTTCAGTATCAATTGATGAATTAGAAATAAATCCTAGTAGTTTAACTATTATTAAAGGTGATACCTATCAATTACGAGCAACTTTAATACCTAGTAATGTTAGTGATAAAAAAGTAATATGGAATAGTTCAAATACAAATATTGTAAGTATTACAGAATCTGGATTAATTAAAGCCAATAAAACAGGAAGTGTTGTCATAAGTGCTACTAGCAATGGAGTAACTGGAAAAGCAGTTATTAATGTTCGAACAAGTATTACTGAAATCAGTAACATTGATATTAAAGAAAATGATATTGAAATAGATGCAGGGAAAACTAAAAATCTTACTGTAGCGTATTTACCAAGTAATGCTAGCAATAAAAATTTTTCGTGGATTAGTAGTAATGAAACAATTGCCACTATCTCTAATAAAGGTGTAATAACTGGTAAAAAAGAAGGTACAGTTACAATAACGGTAAGCTCTTCAAATGGAAAAAAAGATAGTATTAATGTAAATGTTAAAAAAGCTAAAGAGCCTGAAGGCGTAATTGCTAAGGTATATATAAATGTAGAAAATGTTAGTTTACAAAAAGGACAAACAAAGAAGTTAAGAGCAACTATTTTACCTTTAAATGCAAAACAAGAAGTAACTTGGATTAGTGATAATGCTAATGTAGTTAGTGTTGATAGTAACGGTACCATTACGGCAATAAATCCTGGCAAAACTATAGTTGCTGCAATTGCAACAAACGGAATGATTGCTAGGACTAAAGTTAAAGTTCAATTTCCTCCAATTAATCCATCTGGTAATGCTAAAATAATTGGTAAAATGTATTCTGACACTTTACGAGTAACATTTGAAAAACCAATGGACTATCATGTTACTAGAATTTGGTTGGCAGAACCAGGACAACAAATTCATAAAACTGGTGGAATTGGATTAAGAACTGTTCCAGATCAAATAAATAGTGCAATAGTAGAAAACAATCTTGGTGACAAAATAGTCGTTGCGACTAATGGAAGTGGTTTTCATAGTTCTAGATTTGATTCAGATAAGAGATATAACAATTCATCCATGGGAAAATTAATAATTACTGACGGTGAAGTTTTAAGAAATGAGCCTAATTATGAAGAACGTGTTTCCACACCATATTATTATTATTTATTTGATGAAGATGGAACTTTAAATGTTGCAATAGGAAATAAAGAGTCAACCTTAAATAAAATTATAAATGATAATACCGTTAACACTTTTGCTTTTTATCCAGTTTTTATGTATAATTATGAACCTTGGGCAATATGGAATACTGGTACAGCAAGAAGACAAGGCTTATGTCAAATTGATGCCAATAATTACGCCATTGTTACAACGGGAATGAATGGTACATTGCCTTTAATAAATAATGTTTTTAAATATCTAGGATGCAAAACAGGGGTTAATTTAGATGGTGGGGGTTCTACAGCTTTAATATTTAAAAATAGAGGGCAACAATCACCGGGAACAATTATCGTTGGTGGTAGAAGAGAAGTTGGAGATGCTTTGTATTTTACTGAATTATAAAGAAAAAGGTGATAGATATGAAAGTCTTATGTATTGGTCATGCTTCTTATGATATTACTTTTCCAATAGAAAGTTTTATTATTGAAAACACTAAAAATAGAGTCAATGAAAAAATTGAATGTGGTGGTGGACCAGCAAGTAATGCGGCCTACTTATTAGGCATATATGGTATTGAAACATATTTTATGGGTTTAATAGGGGATGATTATTATGCTAATAAAATTTTAAAAGAATTTGAAAAAGTTAATGTAAATACAAAATATTTATTAAAAGATAATAATTATAAAACGACTGTTAGTACAATATTTGCAAATAAAAGTAATGGCAGTCGAACTATTCTCACTTATAAAGATAATCAAAAATCATATCCAATAATAGATATAGATTTAGAACCTGATGTAATTTTAATTGATGGACAAGAACCGGAAATATCTAAGTATATGATAAATAAGCATAAAAAAGCAATCTCTATAATAGATGCTGGTAGAAATACACCAGAAATAATTGAATTAGCTCAAATGGTTAACTATTTAGTTTGCTCTAAAGAATTTGCAGAAAGCATTACAGGAATAACTATTGAATTTAATAATCAAAAAACACTTAATGATACATATATAATGATGGAACAACAGTTCAAAAATACAATTGTTATTACATTAGAAGATAAAGGCTGTTTATATAAAATAAACGATACGATTAAATTAATGCCTTCTATTAAAGTAAAAGCAATTGATTCTACTGGAGCAGGTGATTTATTTCATGGAGCTTTTGTTTATGGAATAGTTAAAAAATTTAATTTAGAAAAAATTTTAAAAATATCTAATATTGTTGGCGCTTTGTCAGTTACTAAAATTGGTGGGAGAAATTCAGTTCCTACTAAAGAAGAAGTGAAAAAAATATATGCGAACTTTGAATGATATAATTTTTGTAGATAGTTTACCTAAATTAGACTTACATGGTTATGATCGGTTTACGGCTTCAATAGCAATTACCGATTTTATAAAGGATAAAATAAAAGAAAAAATTGAAATATTTGTAATTGTTCACGGGAATGGTTCAGGCGTTCTTAGAAAAACAACTATTGAAAACTTAAAAAAAAATCGTAATGTATTAGAATATAAACAATACTATTATAATATGGGATGTACGTTAGTCAGAATAAAAGTGTAATTTTTTTAATTTGACAAACGTATATTTTTATGTTAGAATAGCACTCAATCAATGAGAAATATTCTTTAATCACTAAACATTCGAACTGATTTGACAAAAAGAATGCGTTGTGTTAGAATATGAACCACATTGAAAAGGGGGAATATATATGTATGAAGGAAAAAACGATTCTTTTTCATTAAAAGATATTATATTTAATTTATTGTTTATTTTATTGTTTGTTTTTATCTTATTGTGGTTATTTCCATCTAAGTCATTTTTAAATGATAATAAGAAAAAAAATAATGCAACTGATAATCAAGTATTTAGTAATAATATGAATACAATGAAAGAAGCAGCTATAACTTATTTTACTACACCTAGATTACCTAAAAAAATAGGTGACAATATAATGATGACTTTAAAACAGATGCGTGATAAAAAACTTTTGTTACCACTTATAGATAAAAATGGTGATAAATGTGATGAAGGTGTATCATATATTGAAATAACAAAAGAAAAAGACGAATATATTTTAAAAGTAACATTGTCTTGTGGCAGTGAAGAAGAATATATATTAGTTCATTTAGGATGCTACGACTACTGTGATGGTGATGTTTGTGAGAAAAAAGAAGATAATTATAAATATCAATATAAATTAGAAATACCATGTAAATTAAATGATTGGAATAATTGGTCAGAATGGTCAGTAAATTATGTGGCACCTAATGCTAACAAAAAAGTTGAAACTAAAATTGAAAACTTAACACAAAAGGCAATTTTGCAATCAGTTTGTCCAGCTGGCTATTTATATAATAATGAAAATAAAAGATGTTATAAATCAGTTGACTCAATTGATGAACAAAAAGCCTTAGAAAATTTATCATTTACTTGTGAAGCTGGATTTACTTTTGATGAAACAACTAAAACTTGTAAAAAAGATATAACAAAAATAATTATTGAACCTATAAAAACAAATGCTCTTACTTATAATTGTGATAAATATTCAGGTTTTACTATAAATGGTGATAAATGTGTTAAAAATGAATCATATATTGATCATACAGCTGTAATTCCTACATATACATCTTACTGTGCTAAGGGAACTCTAAGTAGTGATAAAAAGACTTGTTCATATTCTTACACAGTAATGGATAGTGTAGCTCCAGGAAGAAAATGCTCTGATAAGCTTGTTGAAGTTTGTACTGTTAATGGCTGTAAAGATGAAATTAGAACTAGTTGTTATCGTACTTGTCCAGGAGGATATAAAATAATTGGTTCAACATGTCAGTCACCAATGACTAAATGGCAAACAGATAATGCCTTAAAAAAAGTATCTGGTTCTAGTTGCCCATTAGGATATGATATGAAAAATGGAAATAGTTGTGATAAAATAATCAATAAATTGATTGAAAATCCTGCTACACCAAATCCTATAATACCATATTGTGAAAAACCAGAATTTAAATTAGATGAAACAAAAACAAAATGTATATTTAAACAAACTGATCAGATTGTAATAGAACCTAAAAAAGAAATAACTTATTCATGTGACAAATATGGAAAAGATTATTCTTTAGATATAGAAAGAAAAGTTTGTAAAAAAGTTGTTGTTGGAAATGAATATAAAGATTTAATAAATACACTTAATTGTCCAACCGGCTATAAATTAAATGGTAATATGTGTTCAACTAATATAATAAAATATAGATTTATGGAAAGACTTTGTACAGGTGGATCTATAACTTATAAATGGAGTGAATTTGAAAAAGATGAAGAACTTCTAAAATTAGGTTATATATTAACAGGAAAAAAAGAAAAAATTGAAATAAAATAATTAAAAGAGCAAAAGATATTAGTGACAGATAACCATTGATATCTTTTGTTTAATTAATTAAAGTCAAATAAGAAGGGAAGAAAAATTTATGATAAAGTTAAATGTTTATGAAACAGGAAAGAAAATTTTAGCAACAGCAACAGGACTAGCAATTATGTTTGGATCAATTGGAGCTGTTAAAGCTGCTACTGATATTACAATAACTAACAAAGATGGTAGTGTTACAAAGTTTACTGCTTTAGATAATACCACTATTGAAGTTGATTCTGATGGAAGTTATAAAATATTGTTAGGAGAAACTATCAATAACACACATGAGAAAAAAAATTCATTATCTACAGATTTAAACCAAGAGCAATCTTGGACAGTTGAAGAATTTTTAGCAATTTGTGCTTCTTTTAAAAAAGAATTAAAATCTAAATTCGGAAATTTATATAAAGGAATTGAACAAGATATTTGTTGCTTAGTTTATCTTGCAAATAGTGAATCAATTAATTTAGCTGGTTTTGATCAAGAATTAATTAATGAAAATATTATTAAACCAGTTGATTTAACTTTAATTGATACAGGAGCAGAATTACTTACTCAAAAAAATGAAGAAGGATGGTTTAACGTAAATAGGTCACGTGTTTTAATAAATGAAATAAATGATTATAATGATCAAAGAGTAGACGGAAATATTGGTGGGCCATTAAAAAATGATGGAATTGACACAATAATAGATTTATCTATTATATTTAGAAATGAACATGATAAAACTGAATCTAGCACTATACTTCAAAATTTGAAAGATTATGGGAATGCTCTAACTGTTTATTCTCATACTGATGATGAGGTATTAGATAAATTTAATAGAGATGCAGAAATAACAGAAACTTTAAATATTAATCATATGGCTATTACATCATTAAATGCTGATAACGAAAACAATAATTTAAGTAACTTATCAGCAGGAGCTAGATGGGTTATTTCTAAAACTTATGGTAAAAATCAGTTACGCTATATAGCATTTTATCTAGATGAAAATGCAAGTAGAAAAGAATTGGGAGAATGGTTTGATATTAAACTTTTAAATCATGGTACCTTTAAAATAAGAACTGATATAACAGTTGATCCTTCAAAAATAAAAGATCCAATGCTAAGTGATGCGGTTGACAAATATTCACAAATGGAACTTTTAGTATTAGATACAAGTACAAAAGATTTCTATAAAAGTTTAGAACTTAATATAATTAAACAAGAAAATATTGATTCTAAAAAAAGATAAGTGATTAATTTCACTTTTCTTTTTTTTTATCTATAATTTAATTGACAAAATAACTCTCAAAATGGTAAACTTATATAAGATAGGAAACTAGTAAGGAGGTACATATGAAAAATGCATATTTATTTGATTATATAAATGAAAATGAATTTCGAAAATTAGAAAGAGCAGTAAAAAAGTATAATATGTTAGCTTATAAAAAACTGTATTTTGAATATTATCCCTCACTAAAAGAAGGTAATTTTCTTGGTGAAATAGTTTCAACTAATAAAGATAATAATACTATTTCTTATGAATTAAAGCTTCCAACTGATGCCATGTTTGCAAAAGTACATGGTATTATAAAACTTCATTATATTGTATATGAGAATAATAAAACTGTTATGCTTAATAAATTTACTCCATTTGAAATATTAACCGAAGGCCATCAATCAGAACTGGTTACATATAAAGGAGTAATGGTATCTAAAGAACATTCTGAAAAAGATATGTTTAAAATTAATTTATTAAATATGTTACAAAAATAACTAACTAAAGTTCTTTTTTTTTGCTTTTTTCATAAAATTATTTAGGTGATATAATTGGACAAGATTAAAATAGGCTTACCACGTGGGATTTTTTATTATTATTTTGGAGATTTGCTAAAAAATTTTTTTAACAATTTAGATTGTGAATTAATTATTAGTCCTTTAACTAACAAAGAAATATATATAAAAGGTATTAATATTGCATCTGATGAAATGTGCTCCGCTTTAAAAATATATTTTGGTCATATAAGTTATTTAGAAGATAAAGTAGAATATATAATTGTACCAAGAATTGATAATTATGGCCTTAATAATCAAACTTGTACTAATTTTTTGGCTTTGTATGATCTTACCTGTAATCTTTTTAATAAAAAAATTATTACATTTAATATTGACTATATAAATTCAGAAACTGAATATAAAGGATTATATAAAATGGCGAAAGATTTAGGATTTATTTCTAAAGATATTAAAAATGCTTATATTAAAACAAAAAAGTATTTAAAACTGCTGACT
>JAVWDK010000038.1:0-8383 GCA_036642175.1 Bacilli bacterium | reverse complement strand
CTTCCATTATAAATAGTGTTCCTAATTTATCACATGGAGGAGGAATTGTTGGATTTAATAAAGAAGGCATTTTAATGATGACACATAAATCTGCTTATGAAGCAATTAAAGACGGAATGGTTGATGGTGTTCAATTTGGACCTTTTCTAGTAGTAAATGGTGAAGCATCAGAAATAAGTGGTAATGGTGGAATGGGAATTCATCCAAGAACTGCGATTGCTCAAAGGAAAGATGGAATAGTATTATTCTTGACAATTGATGGAAGACAACCTGGATATAGTATAGGTACAACTATTAGTGAAGTGACAAAAATTTTATTAAAATATGGAGCTTATAATGCCTCTAATTTAGATGGGGGAGCTTCAACTACTTTAGCGATTGATAATAAAATATATAATAAACCTTGTGGAATGTCAAACGGAGCTTTTGTACCAAGAGCATTACCTAATGCTTGGATTTTAAAATAAATATTGAAAAGTATTAAAAATAATGTATAATGTAAGTAAGAGATACAGTTATATCTCAGTATAAGGAGTGAAAGAATGAAAAAAGATAAAGTAGTAAAACAAAATTTATTAAAAATTGTTAAAAATACAGTAATTAATCCAATTGAAAATATGGATGAAAATATTAAGGTATTAGATAGCTCAAAGAAAACATTAATTTTTGCTTTAATCATGTCAGGAATAATGACTGTTCTTAATTTGCTAAATGTCATGATAAGTGCAATGTTTGTAAGAAAATGTGACTTTTGGACAGGAAAATGTAAAACTAAGTTTATCTTTGGTGGTTTAGATAACCTTGATTATGCCGAATTAATTTTTAAATATCTGTTCATGTATGCATTATTTGCTTTTGGAATAGCCTTGGTTTATTATATTGGAGCTTTAATAATTAAAAAAAATGCTAATTATATTAAATTACTTGCAATTACACTAGTAGCAATAATTCCAAATATAATAGCAAGTATGATTATTGGACCTATAGTAGGCTCAATTTATGGACCAATGAATTCATTTATCAGTATTGCTGGGACTATATATTCTATATTGATTTTAACATTTTCATTAAAAAATGAATTAAAAATTGGAGATATAGATAAATTAACCATTTATAATATTATTGTCATTATGATACTTCATATTTTGCACTATTATATCTTTGTCAAATTAATATTTATGTAATTAAAAAGTAAAGATTTATTATTTCTTTGCTTTTTTGCTATAAAAACAAAAAAAGTAGTTTATTTTTAGATAAAGATGTGTTAAAATTATAAACAGTAGAGAATAAATACTAGGAGGAATAAAAATGGCTTTAAACTTAAAAAAGTTTTTTACAACGACTGAAGAAAACGATATATTTAGTAATAATGGTGATGAATTTTATGAAATAAAAACCAATGAGATGCTGGCCGATGGTGGTAACAAGATGATTTTATTAGAACCAAGAGCATATTCAGAAAGTCAACAAATTGCTGATCACTTAAAAAAAAGAAACACAGTTGTTGTTAATTTGAAAAGAGTAACATCTGATCAGGCTAAAAGAATAGTTGATTTCTTAAGCGGAACAATCTATGCTTTGGGTGGTGATTTGCAAAAAATAGGTGGAGGAATATTTTTATGTACACCTAATAATGTCAATGTTCAAGGAAAAATAACAGATGAAAAAGAAGGAAAAGACATTCACGATAATGATGATATAAGCATTGAATGGTAGTATCTAAGAGGTGAAATATGGGAAAATTTAGCATAGTAAATTCAGGATATAGTCCTGATGAAGTCAATCAATTTTTAGATAGCCTTATTGGTAAATTCGAAAAAATGGTGAGAGAAATTGGTGAAAAAAACGATTTAATTTTGTCATTAAAAAAAGAAAATACTCGTCTTTTGCAAAATCCTACTGTTGAGCTTATTAAACAAGAAAATGCTAAATTAAAAGATAAATTAGAAAAATATATGTCTTTAGAAGAAACTTTAAACAAGGCAATATTTATGGCACAAAAAACCTCTGATCAAATGCGAGTTACAGCAAGTGAGCAATCTGAAATAATAGTTAATGAAGCTAAAAAAAATGCTAACAGGATTATTAATGAGGCATTACTCAAATCTGAAAAAGCACAATATCAAACAGATATGTTAAGAAGAAATCAAGTTATCTTTAAAAAAAGACTTAGAGGAGTTCTTGAAACACAGCTTGAAATAGTTGATGATATTGAAAAAATAGAGATTTAAAACAATTGATAGAAACGATATATTAATAATTATAAAGAAAGTTAGTGGTTGTTGAAAACTAATTAAAAATTAATATATAAATCATTCTTGATGTTTTTTATAAAAAGTAAAAACGGTTATGCGTTATAATAATATAGTCTAAATTAAGGTGGTACCACGATAAAATTCGTCCTTACAAAATGTAAGGATCTTTTTATATATTACTTTAAAGGTTGTTTTAATTAATATATAGTGATATTATAATAATAAATTTTATTGTAAAGTCTATAAAAAGGAGAAGAAATATGGAAAAATTTGAAATGTTAGATAATAGACCTGTATATGAAGTTGAAAGTAGTATATTAAACAAATGGAAAGAAATAGATATTTTAAATAAAACAATTGAAAACAGAAATAATAGTGAAAATTTTGTTTTTTATGATGGGCCAGCAACTGCCAATGGATTTCCTGGATTACATCATATGGTAGCAAAATTTTTAAAAGATTCTTTTTGTAAATATCAAACAATGAATGGTTATAAAGTATTAAGAAAAGTAGGTTGGGATACTCATGGCTTACCAGTTGAAGTAGAAGTTGAAAAAGCACTAGGATTTACTAATAAAAATGATATTGAAAAATATGGAATTAAGGAATTTAATGAAAAATGTCGGGAAATAGTATGGAAAAACGAGAAAGCTTTTTCTGATCTTACTGATAAAATGGGGCAATTTATTGATATAAAAAATCCATATGTTACTTATGATAACAATTATATTGAAACAGAATGGTGGATTTTAAAAAAGTTTTTTGATGAAGGATTATTTTATGAAGGAGTTAAAATTTTACCATATTGTTCTAGATGTGGAACAGGATTAGCTTCTCACGAAGTAGCACAAGGCTATAAAGAAACACCTGTTGATACAGTAATTGTACCAATGAAAAAGAAAGATGAAGACGTATATTTTTTAGTTTGGACGACAACTCCTTGGACTTTACTTGCAAATGTTGCAATATGCGTTAATCCTAATTGTGAATACATAAAAGTAAAATCTATGGGGTATAAATTTATAATAGCTTCATCTTTAGCAACAAAGGTATTAGGTGACTATGAAATAATTGATACTTATAAAGGTAGTGATTTAGAATATATGGAGTATGAACAATTATTACCATTTTTAAAAGTTGATAAAAAAGCTTTCTTTGTAACTATGGATAACTACGTTACAATGGAAGATGGAACTGGTATTGTTCATATTGCACCTTCTTTTGGACAAGATGATGCTAATGTTGGAAAAAAATATAACCTTCCATATTTAAATCCTGTTGGAGAAGATGGATGTTATACAGAAGGACCTTTTAAAGGAATGTTTGTATTTGATGCTGACTTAGAAGTAATTAAATATTTAAAAGAAAATGATAAACTGTTTAAAAAACAGCGAATAGTTCATAATTATCCTCATTGTTGGCGATGCGGAACACCTTTAATTTATTATTCTAAACCGAGCAAATATTTAGAAATAACTAAAATAAAAGATAAAATAATTGCAGCTAACAATAAAGTTAATTGGTATCCAACTTATGTTGGTGAAAAAAGATTTGGAAATTGGCTAGAAAATCTAAATGATTGGGCTATTTCACGAAATCGTTATTGGGGAACACCACTTCCTTTATGGAGTTGTTCTTGCGGTCATCAGGAAATGATTGGTTCAAAAGAAGAATTGATTTCTAAATCAATAAAGCCAATTAGTAATAATATTGATCTACACCGACCTTATGTAGATGAAATTCATATTAGATGTCCAAAATGTGGTAAAATCATGAACAGAACAACAGATGTTATTGATTGTTGGTTTGATTCAGGTAGTATGCCTTTTGGTCAATATCATTATCCCTTTGAAAACAAAGAAATATTTGAATCACAATTTCCTGCTGATTTTATATGTGAAGGAATTGATCAAACAAGAGGCTGGTTTTATTCTTTACTTGTTATATCAACCTTTGTTAAAGGAACAAGTCCTTATAAAAACGTGCTAGTTAATGATTTGTTATTAGATTCTGAAGGTAAAAAAATGAGTAAGTCTAAAGGAAATATTGTGGAACCGTTTGCGACGATGAAAGAGTATGGTGCTGATATAGTAAGGTGGTATTTACCATATTCCTCTCCAGTGTGGACTCCATTAAAATTTGATATTACTGGTCTTAAAGAAGTTCATTCTAAATTTTTCAATCCATTAAAAAATTCTTATAATTTCTTTGCCTTGTATGCTAATACTGATAATATTGATATAAATGAATGTAAAATTGTATATGAAAATAGAGAAGAAATTGACAAATGGTTATTGTCTAAATATAATAAATTATTAAAATATGTGATTGCTTCATTTAGTGAATATGATTTGAATAAAGTTGTAAAAGCTATAACTGAATTTGTATCAGAAGATTTATCAAACTGGTATATTAGAAGAAATCGAAAAAGATTTTGGGGAAGTAATTTAGATGATAGCAAAAAATCAGTTTATATAACTACTTACGAAGTACTAGTAGGATTATCTAAAATGATTGCCCCAATCGTACCTTTTATATCAGAAGAAATGTTTCAAAAATTAACTAATGAAACTTCTGTTCATTTAGCTGATTATCCTATGTATGATGAATCATTAATAGATGAACGAATTGAAACTAAAATGGATTTAGTAAGAGATTTAATTAGCATTGGTAGAAATGCTCGTGAAGAAGCTAAAATTAAGGTTAGACAGCCATTAAGTGAAGTATTGCTAGATGGTAAAAATAAAAACATTATTGCTGATTTAGTGGTACTAATTAAAGAAGAACTTAATATTAAAGAAGTTGTTTTTGTTGATAATTTAAGTGATTATATGAATTTCTTTGTATTACCTAATTTTAAAGTAGTTGGTAAAATATTTGGATCTAAAATAAAAGAGTTTCAACATATTTTAGAAAATTTATCTCTTGAAGATGTAAATAAAATTCAAAATGATAAAAAGATAAATATGATAATTGCTGATAATAACTATGAAATTAGTAAAGATATGGTTGAGATTAGAATTTCTTCTAAAGCAGGATTTAATGTTGGTATGGAAAGTAATAATTTTGTTATTTTAAATACAATGCTAAATGAAAATCTAATTTTAGAGGGTAATGCTCGTGAACTTGTTTCTAAGATTCAGCAGTTAAGAAAGACTAGAAATTTTGATGTTGCTGATAGAATTAAAATTTATTATAATGGTGATGAAGACATTGTTAAGACTTTTAATCAGTTTAATGCTTATATTAAGGATGAAACTTTAGCTATTTTAATTGAGCAAAAAGAGGGAATAAGCGAAGTTAATGATATAAATGGTCACAGTGTTTATATAGAAATAGAGAAGAAGTAATTCTCTTTTTTTATTACTAACTAAGTGTTTATATTAAAAAGCTTCTAAATAGGAAATGCATTTTTTTAATGTTGAGTGAAATTATTTTTTAAATATTAATATTTTGTCATAATTTATTATATGGCTTTTCAAAGAAATTTTAAAGTGTTATAATAAAACAAAGATTGGTGATAAAATGGTACAAAAATTTGGCAATAGAGTTTTAAAAAAAATAAAAAATTATTTTGAAAATAATCAACTATTTTTAGCTTTTTTGTTTACTTCTATAATTAATTCTACATTATTAAGATTTTTAACAGTAAAAAATTATTTTGATTTTAGGGCAATTTTGTCTGATTTAGCAGTAGTAATGATAATTGGATCATTTGGATACTTAATTAAATTAAAAAATCGTTTTAAGTATTATTTTGGATGGTCAATATTTTTTTCGGTTTTATGCATAATTAATTCAATGTATTATACTAATTATATGTCATTTGCATCTGTTTCTTTAATAGCTACATCTTCACAGATTGTTGATGTAGGAGATGCTGTTGTAAATAATGTAATGAAGTTAAATGATTTTTGTTATTTATGGCAAATTATTGCAATGATGTTAGTTAACAGTTATCTTAAGAAGAAACAATACTATCAAAAAATAATTTTTAATTTTAAAAAAGATTTTAAGAAAACAATTAAAATGGCATTAATAGTATTTGTAATTTTTGTTTTTACACTACAACCATCTGATTGGGGTAAATTTGGTAAACAATGGAATCGAGAATTTGTTGTTATGAAATTCGGCTTATATTTGTATCAAATTAATGATATTGTAGGTAGCATAAAGCCTCAATTAACTCCTTTATTTGGCTATGATAGAGCACTAAAGGAATATCGTGAATTTTATCAAAAGCAAACTAATGCAATAATTCCAAATGAATATACTAATATATTTAAGGGCAAAAATATTCTTTCAATTCATGCTGAAAGTATTCAAAATTTTGTTATAAATGAAAAGTTTAATAATATAGAAGTGACACCATTTTTAAATAAATTATCAAAAAATGGTTTATATTTTTCTAATTTTTACGCACAAGAGAGTGTAGGTACTAGCAGTGATTCTGAATTTACATTAAATAGCTCATTATTACCAGCATCAAATGGAACTGTTTTTATTAATTATTTTAATCGTAATTATTTAACAATACCTAAGCTATTAAAAAAACAAGATTACTATTCATTTAGTATGCATGGTAATGATGGAGCATTTTGGAATCGAAATGTTGTTCATGAAAAATTAGGCTATGATAAATTTTACTATTTAGAAAAAGATTATAATCTAGATGAAAAATTAGGTTTAGGTTTAAGTGATAAATCATTTTTTAAGCAATCAATAAAATATATTAAAGAAATTAGTCAAAAAAACAAGAATTTTTATGGAACAATGCTTATGCTTACTAATCATACTCCATTTACCGCTCTTGAAAAAACAAGTAATTACAAGGTTACATACGAATATATTAATAATTTAGGAGAAAAAGTTATTGACAATTATCTAGAAGGTACAACATTAGGAAATTATTTTAAATCAGTAAATTATGCAGATAATGCGTTAGAACAGTTAATAACTGATTTAGATAAAGAAGGAATACTAGATAATACGGTAATTATTATATATGGTGATCATGATAATAAGTTAAAGAAAAAAGAATATCAAAAATATTATAATTATAATCTTCAAACAGGTAAGTATTTAACATCATCAGATGAAGAATATTATGATTTTAATTTTTATGAATATGAATTAAACAGAAAGGTTCCTTTTATAATTTGGTCTAAAAATACTAATCTGCAAAAAGAAATAAAAGAAGTAATGGGAATGATTGACATATTGCCAACATTAGGTAATATGTTTGGATTTAATAATTATTATGCATTAGGTCATGATATATTTAGTGTTAATGAAAATGTCGTAGTTTTTCCTGATGGAAATTGGGTAACTAATCAAGTTTATTATAATAGTCAAAAAGAAGAAAGTTATTCTTTAACTAAAGAAGCAGTGAGCAAAGAATATATTGATAAATTTAGTAAATATGCAAATAAAATAATATCAGTTTCTAATGATATTATAATTCATAATTTAATTGAAAATGTTGATCTAACAAAAAAATAAGGAATTCCTTATTTTTTTTATATATGATAACAAATAAACTAGACGTGTATAAAAATATATTCATTCAAATGTGTATAAACAAACACATTTAATCAATATTGATTTGAAATCATTAATGTTAATTATAAAATATATATAATTAATTACATTAATAACTTCATTAAATCTCTTGTATAGTAACAATTATATAAAGTGTAAACCAATATTAAATATTTTGTTTGTCAATTTTTTAATTAATATTAGATTTTTATTAGATAATACTAATTAATAATTATAATTAAATAAAATAATAGAAGTTGTGTTTGTGGGAGTATGTACACTAACTAAGCACTTTTTTGTTAATTGACATTTCCTTTAAAAGCAATAAAACTGAACTATTAATTACTATTATTTAAAAACATTAATATTTTATTTATTAAAAAAAATTATAAATTTTAAAAAAATTTAATAGTATTAGAATAAGTCTTTAAATTAAAAATAGAATATACTGGTGATGAAAGATGAAGATTAAATTAAAAAAATTATTTATATACATATTTATTACTTTTTTAATAGGTAGTTTATTTATAAATAATACTGATTTGTACAATAATATAAATAAAGCAATTAATTTGCCAAGTTTTATA